>NZ_JAHWGR010000028.1:0-108995 GCF_020873825.1 Micromonospora sp. DH13 | reverse complement strand
GTCCCCCGGCACGACCCCCACGCCGGGGGACCCCGCGCGGGAAAGCGCCCCGCCGGAGGGCGGAACGGCGGAGGGCGCCGCGCCGGCGGGCGGCGCGCCCGACACCGCCGAGGCGTCGGTGCTGCCCGAGCTGGAGGACCGGGCGTGGATGCACCACGCGACCGAGTTCGCCCACACCACCTTCTGGGCGGTGGCCCGCCGGCTGCCCCGGCTGGTCCGCGAGGCGGTCGCCCTGGCCTGGGCGACCAACCGCCGGGACACGGCCGCGTCCATCGGGCTCAACGTGGCCGCCGGGGTGATGACCACCCTCGGCCTGCTGGCCACCACCGGCGTGCTGCGCGAGCTGTTCGCGGCGGGCCCGACGCCGGACCGGATCCGGGCGGCGCTGCCGGCCCTGGCCCTGGCGGCGGCGGCCGTGACGGCCAAGGGCGCGCTGACCATCGCGGCCGGCTGGGCGCAGGCCCGCCTCACGCCGCAGATCAACTACCAGGTCGAGCTGCGGCTGTTCGAGGCGACCACGGCCGTCGACCTCGCCGCGTTCGACGACGCCGGGTTCGCCGAGGAGATGGACCGGGCCCGCGAACGCGGGGTGACGGAGGCGGCGTTCGTCGTCGACCACACCGTCAACCTGATCACCGGTGTGGTCGGGGTGCTCGCCACCGCCGCGGCGGTCACCGTGATCCAGCCGCTGCTGCTGCCCTGCCTGCTGCTGGCGGCCGTGCCCGAGGCCGCGACCGCCGTGAAGACGGCCCGCCGGCAATACCTGGAGATGCTGGCCCGGTTCAACCGTCGTCGCCGGATGTGGATGCTGGCCAACCTGATGGCCAACCGGCACACCGCCGCCGAGATCCGGGCGTACCAGATGCGCGACTTCCTGCTCGGCGAATACCGCAAGATGATGGCCACCGAGACGCGGGCCCACCTGCGCCTGGTCCGCGTCCAGACCCGGACCAGGGTGCTCGGCACCGCCACCGCCGGCCTGGCCACCTTCGGCGTGTACGCGGTCCTCGCCGGCCTGCTGCTGGCCGGCATGGTGGCGCTGGCCGCCGCCGCGACGGCGCTGATCGCCCTGCAGTCCGCGCGGTCCAGCCTCGGCGTCGCGGTGTTCGCCACCAACTCGCTCTACGAGGACGCCCTCTACTACCAGGACTACCGGGACTTCCTCGACCGCGCGGTCGGCCGGACCGCCGCCGGGGGCGACCGGCCGACCGGCGGGTTCGACGTCATCGAGCTGGACCGGGTGAGCCTGCGGTACCCGGACACCGACCGGCTGGCCGTCGACGAGGTCAGCCTGGCCGTCCGCCGGGGGCAGGTGGTCGCCCTCGTCGGCGAGAACGGCTCCGGCAAGACGACCCTGGCGAAGCTGATCGCCGGCCTGTACCAGCCCACCGGCGGGACGATCCGCTGGGACGGGGTCGACGCGGCCGAGCTGGACCCGCGCCAGGCCGGCGCGCAGGTCGCCGTGCTCACCCAGGAGTGGTGGAAGTTCCCGTTCACCGCAGGGCAGAACATCCGCGTGGGCCGGCACGACCGGCCCGCCGGGCACCGGGGGCCCAGCGTGGAGGACGCTGCCCGGGCCGCCGCCGCGCACGACATGATCGTCGGCCTGCCCTTCGGCTACGACACGCTGCTCGACCGCGAGTTCAAGGACGGCCACGACCTCTCCGGCGGCCAGTGGCAGCGCCTCGTCGCCGCTCGTGGCCTCTACCGGGACGCCCCGCTGCTGATCTGCGACGAGCCGTCGGCGGCGCTCGACGCCCGCGCGGAGCACTCCCTCTTCCAGCACCTGCGGCGGCGTCCGGACCGGGCGGTCGTACTGATCACCCACCGGCTGGCCAATGTCCGGCACGCCGACCAGATCTTCGTGCTGGAACGCGGCCGACTCGTGCAGCAGGGCACCCACGACGAGCTGGTCGCCGCCGACGGGCTCTACCGGGAGCTGTTCCACCTCCAGGCCAGCGGCTACGTCGCCGACACCGAGGGCGTCGCCCCGCCGCCCTGACCGCCGCCTTCGAAGGCGCCGCCGTGCGGCCGGCGACAGGAAGGCTTCGCGCACCGGCCGTCGACACCGGAAGCGCCGCTCACCGGCCGCCGGGACAGTGGCGTCAGCAGACCGTCACCGGGTGCCGGACGACGCCGTCGAAGAGGTACCCGAGGTCGTTGTGTCGGGCCCGGCCCGGCTGGCCGGCGCCGGTGGCGTCGGTGGCCCGCGCGCGCAGCGTCACCGGGCCGGGCCCCGCCGGCCGCCAGCGGGCCGTCCAGCGTTGCCACGGGCCGCCCGCGTCGGCGCTGACCAGCTCGGCCGGTCGCCAGCCGCCGTCGCCGGTGTGCACCTGCACCGACCGGATCGGGCCCGCCCCCGACCAGGACCGGCCACGCAGCAGCACCTCCGCGCCGGCCGGGACGCGGGCGTCCCAGGGCAGCTCGAAGGCGCTCTTCACCGACTGCGCGCCCAGCGCCGCGCCGTCGGCCGGGTAGCCGGGGCCGAACATGCGGTAGAGCTGGGTGTTCCACGGCGAGAACAGGGCGGTCGCGGAGACCTCGACCGGGCCGACCCACTTGATCGAGGAGACGCCGATCCAACCGGGCACCACCACCCGCACCGGGTGGCCGTGGTCGGGCGGCAACGGCTCGCCGTTCATCTCGTACGCCAGCAGCACGTCGTCGAGGGCCTTGCCGACCGGCAGGGGGCGGCGGACCCGGCCCAGGTTCACGCCGCCCGTGACGTACTCCGGGTCCAGCCCCTCCGGCATGACGTCGACGGCCGCGCCGGTCAGCCCGGCCCGGCGCAGCACCTCCGCGAGCCGCACGCCCCGCCAGTGCGCCACGCCGACGCCGCCGAGCCCCCACGCCACCCCTGGCGTCGGCCGGCCCTGCTGACCGGCGAAGAACCGGCGGCCGTTGCCGGCGCACTCGACGAGCGCGGTGACCCGTTCGGCGGGCAGCCCGCGCAGGTCGTCGTAGCCGAACTCGACGGGCCGGTCCCGGGTGGGCGCGCCGCGCAGGCCGTCGCCGAACAGGCTCAGCCGCCAGGTCCCGGCGTCGATCCGCGGGGTGTGGGTGTGGTTGCGGACGAAGAACCGGTCGGTCGGCACGACGTACCCCTGCCCGGCCATCGCCTCCCAGCGCATCTCGGCGTTGGTGTCGTGCCGGGCGAACAGCTGCGGCGGCAGCGGCTTGACGATGCCGGGCGGGCCGTCGCCCGCGTCCGCGGCGGGCCGGGAGTCGGGCGCGCCGGACCCGGAGCCGGGCCCGGCGGCCCCGGAGTCGGTCGCCCCGGGGTCGGTGCCGACCGGCTGGGGTGCGACGGCGACCGGCTCGCGCTCGGCCGCGGCGGCGGCGAGGGCGGTCATCGCCGCGCCGAGTTCGAGCAGGCGCGGGCGGGGGACTCCCGCGCCCCGGGCCCGCCCGGCGAGCCACTGGCGGGCCCGCCGGGCGTCGTGGTCGGCGTCGTCGTGCGACAGGTGGTGCGGCATCGGGGTTCCCTCCGGCTCGGCGACAACTAACTCCTATTGAACCAGTAGGAGTTAGCGGGGCGTCGCCGGCGGTGCTCCTCAGGTCGCCGCGACCAGCGTCACCACACCGGCGGCCACCAGCACCCCCGCCCACAGCCGGTCCACGTTGAACCACGCCCGCCGCAGCACGCCGACGCCGAGCACCTCGTACACGACCACGGCGGCGGCCAGCGCGACGCCGAACATCGCCACCGTGTGCGCCCCGGCGGCGGCCAGCCCGGGCAGCGCCCCGGCAGCGGCCTGCCCCGGCAGCGCCCCGGCCGCCGCCAGGTGCCCGGCGTGCCCGCCGCCGGCGACCGGCTCGGCGAGCAGCACCGGCAGCAGCATCAGCCCCGCCCCGTGCGCCGACGACATCAGGAACGACCAGCCGGCGAGCTGCGCGTTCGACAGCCGCATCCCGGCCCAGCGGAAGTGCCGGCGCGACAGCAGCCGCCACAGCCCGAACCCGACCAGCAGCACGCCGCCGGCGACCGCCACGGCGGTGCTCGCCGCGACCGACCGGGTGGCCGTGACCAGCGCGGCCACCACGCCGACGGAGACGAGGTGGCCGAGCGCGATCGGCGGCAGCGACGCCAGCAGCACCCGCCGGCTGCGCTCCTGCAACCCGCGGGCCACCGCGAACAGCCAGCCCATGGCCGGGTTCAGCCCGTGGAACGCGCCGAGCCCGGCCAGCGTCAGCCAGGTCGTCGCGGTCACGGGAAGCAGTACGAGTCGGAGGACGCGTCGCCGCCCTGCAGCCGGGTCTGGTGCACCCGCAGCCCCCGGAACTCCTCGCCGCGCGGGAAGAACCGGGCGTCGGGGGTGAGGCCGCCCGCCTCGGTGTCGACGTCCAGCTTGGCCAGCCACGCGCCCACTCCGTCGGGATAGAACTGGTCGTCCCACGAGCCGTAGAGCGAGTTCGACACGTACACCCGGCGGCCGTCGCGGCTGATCTCCACCATTTGCGGGCCGCCGGCCAGGGGCTCGTCGGGGAAGCCGGGGTGGGGGGTGCGCCGCACGATCCCGCCGAGGCGCACCGAGCCGGTCAGCACCGGGTGGAACGGGTCGCTGACGTCGTACTGGCGCAGCTCGCCGGTTCCCCAGCAGGAGACGTAGAGGAACCGGTCGTCCACGGACAGGTCGATGTCGGTGACCAGCGGCGGCACGGCCCCGAACGGCTTGAGCAGGTCGGGCAGGTCCGCCGCGTCGGCCGGCTCGGCGGGGATGTCGATCACCTTGGTCACGGCCCACGCCTCGCCGTCGCGGTGCCACAGCCAGATCGAGGCGGACAGGTCCTCGACGCTGATCACCACGCCGACGAAGCCGTAGGTCTGCGTCGGATCGTGCGCGGGGCGCAGCTCCAGGGGCATCTGGTACGCGTCGCCGAGGTCGACCCGCTGCACGTGCCGCCGCCTGGCCAGGTCCCAGAAGTGGATCGCGTGCCCGTACCGGCGGCCGAGCAGCAGCTCGCCGACGATCCCGTCCTCGATCATCGACGGGGTGCCCCACTCGCTGGTCACCAGTACGTCGTGGTTGAGGTGCCACCAGAAGTCGTACGCGAGGTGCTGCGGGCCCCGGTCGGCCTCCCACGCCCCGCGTACGTCGAAGGTGGTGTGGTCGAGGATCGCGATGCCGCCGGGGCCGTCGGCGTCGCCCGCCCCGCCGAGGGCGGACAGGTAGATGCCGTCAGGCCCGCAGTGCACGGTGTGCGGGCGGGAGTATCCGGCCCGCTCGGCCAGCTCCCCGGGCTCGATCACCTTGACCAGCTTCGGCGCGCGCGGGTCGGGCTTGGTGTCGTACACGTGCACGCGCGACGAGCGCAGCCCGGGGACGATCAGGTAGCGGCGCTCGACGTGCGGGTGCGGCGCGGTGGGGCAGAGCGCGCTGCTGCAGGCGTTCCAGCCGAAGTGGTGCAGCTCGTCGCCCGTGTGCGGCAGGTCGGTCCAGCCGACCACCCGCCCGTACTCGGGGGAGTCGGGGTCGGTGTCGAGCACGGCGAGCGCGTCGGGCCGCTCGGCGGCGCGGTCGAACGCGGCGACGTACGCCAGCTTCTCGGCCGGGGCCTGCGCGGCCTCGCGCGGCGACGGGTAGAACGACGGGTCGGGGGTCCAGCGGGTCATCGGGTCTCCGGGTCGGGTGGTGGGCGGCTCCAGGTGCGGGCACGCCGAGGCGGCCGCGGGCGAGAGCAGCCTACTAACCCGATAGGTTATGTGGGTAGTGTGCCGGCGTGGTCGTCCCACCCCTCAGGAGGCGACAGTCGGCCGGATGCCCGTCAGGCTGGCCGGTGGGCGGCGAGGAAGTCGGCGAGCACTTGGGTGTGGGTGGAGAACGCCAGCTCGACCGGCTCGGTGACGACCAGCCACTCGGTCGCCTCCTCCGTCGGCGCCGACGGAGGCAACTGCCCGGCGGCCTGCTCCGGCAGCGTCCCGAAGACCATCATGGTGCCGCCCGCCGGCGCCCCGTGCACCGCGAACAGCTGCGCGTCGTCGGCGGACGCCACCAGCCCCGTCTCCTCCCGCAGTTCCCGCACCAGGGCCTCCTGCCACGCCTCGCCGTACTCGATGAAGCCGCCGGGCAGGGCGAGCAGCCCGCGCGCGGGCTCGATGTCCCGGCGGACCACGACCACGCCGAGGCCGGTGTCGGTGCGCACCGGCAGCACCGCGACCGCCACCGGCGTCGGGTTGCGCCACACGGTCTGGCCGCAGGCCGCGCACACCCGGGGCCAGTCGGCCGCCGCCGGGTAGCCCGCGCCGCAGTAGGAACAGTGGGAGTACGGTGCGCCGGTCACGCCCGGCACGTTACCGCGTCGGCCGCGCGCCTCCGGCCCGGGTGCCGGCCCGGGTGCCAGCCGGCTGGCCGGGGCAGTGCGGGGCGCTGGTGGGGGCGGGTCAGGGGCGCAGGGCGGCGCGGGCGGCCATCAGGGCGAAGCCGAGCAGGTTGTCGCCGCGCCAGCGGGCCGGGTCCTGCGCGTCGGGGTCGCCGGCGGCCAGGCCGATGCCCCACACCCGGTCCACCGGGCTCGCCTCGACCAGCACCCGTTCGCCCGTGCCGAGCAGGAACGCGCGCAGGTCGTCGTGCGCGGCGAACTTCGCGACGCTGCCGGCCACGACGATGTCGTACCGGTGCGCCGCCCAGGCGGCCTCGTCGAAACCGCGGACCGCGCGCCCGAGCGCCTTGGCCCGCTGCGGGTGCCCGGCGGTGAGGACGCGCGCCGCCGTGTCGTGGTCGCCGAACAGGATGGCCTTGTGCCACATCATCCAGTGCTCGGCGGTGGCGTAGACCCGGCCGTCCACCGTGAACGGCGCGGGCCACCACTGGCTCAGGCAGCCGGCCCCGGCCGTGCCGTCCGGCCGGGGGCGGTGCCCCCAGAAGTGCAGGTAGCGGACGCGGGTGCCGGCGTCGCCCAGGGCGAGCAGATCGGCGACTGAGCGGGGCGACATGGCCGACAGTCTGCCGAACGCCCCCGACACCGCGCCGCCGGTTTACCCGTGGCCGGCCTGAGCGGGTCGACCCGCCCGGCCGGTCCGGCCCTAGCCGGCCGTGGTACTTGCCGGCCAGGCCGACCTGCCGGGCCGATCTACCGAGCGGACCTGCCGGCCGCAGGCCCCGGCGGTCACCCGGCCGGGGCCCCCGTGTACGCCTCCGTGGTCCGCCGCGCCGCCGCGGCGGCCTGGGCCGGATCGGTGCCGGCCGCCGCGCTCGCCTCGCCCCAGAGCCGGCTGACCGTCACCAGGAACTCCCGGCCCTCGGCCGAGGCGGCCCACTCGGCGCCCCGCGCGGCCGGGTTGTCGTCACCGCCGTCCCCGGAGTGCAGGTAGGTGGCCAGCCCGACCAGCCCCATGTCCCAGCCGACCCCGACCGCCCCCGGCCCGAACTGGTCCCAGATCGCGTCGTCGACGTGCGCGACGTGCTCCAGCGTGAACCGGGTCCGGCCGCCGGGCTCCGGGGACAGCCGCACCTCGATCCAGCTCACCTGATCGCCCATCTCCCAGGTGGCGGCGAAGCTCTCCGGCGGGTCGCAGCGTTGCACCTCGCCACCCGCGTTGCCCTCGAACTGGTACCGGCCGTGCAGCCGCAGCTCGCCGCTGATCGGCAGGAACCAGCGCGGGATGCGGTCGGCGTTGGTGCAGGCGTCCCAGACGTCCTCGACCGGCGCGTCGTACGTCTGACTGATGGTCATGACCCGGGCCTGCCCGGTGGGCAGCACGCGGCTGCCCACCCGACGTTCCACGGCACTGATCTGGTGCGTCGCGTCGATCATCCTGGTCTCCTCTTCTCGGCTCTCTCGTTCTCGGGTGCCGCGGCCTCCTGGGCCCCGGCGGCCTGCGTGGCCCCGGTGGGCTCCCCGGGTCTGTCGGCTTCCGCGGCGAGGCGGCGTTCCCGGCGACCCCGCGCCAGCTCGGTGGCCAGGGCGTGCAGGGGCGGGGTCCAGAACCGGCGGAAGTGGCCGAGCCAGTCGTCGACCTCGCGCAGCGGCTCCGGGTTGACCGCGTACAGCCGCCGGGCCCCCTGCGGGCGCACCGTGGCGAAGCCGCTGTCGCGCAGCACCCGCAGGTGCTGGGACACGGCCGGCTGGGAGATGCCGAACTCGGCCCGGATCACCTCGCAGACGGACCCGGCGCTCCGCTCGCCCTCGGCGAGCAGTTCGAGGATCCGCCGGCGTACGGGCTCGCCCAGCACGTCGAAGGCATGCACCCACCTTTTATATCAGAGCCGCCTTATATAAGCCGAGGTTGACCAAAAACTCCTCGGGCGGCGTGTCGATCCCGGCCGGTCCCGTTCGTATGGAGGGTGAAGGGTGGACATGGAGGCCGGCAGCGTGCCGGCCGCGCGACCGAGGAGGACCACATGGGGCAGTACCTGATCAGCATCTATCACCCGGCCGACACGGGGCGGCCGGACCCGGAGTTCCTCGCCGGGGTGATGCGTGAGGTCGCGGCGATCCACCACGAGCTGGTGGAGGCCGGCTCCTGGGTCTTCGGGCAGGGCCTGCACGCGCCGGAGACGGCCACCGTGCTGCGGGCCGACGGCGACGGGATGCTGGTGACCGACGGTCCGTTCGCCGAGGGCAAGGAGTACCTCGGCGGGATCACCATCGTGTCGGTGCCGGACCTCGACGTCGCCCTCGACTGGGGCCGCCGCTACGCGCGGGCCACCACCCTGCCGGTCGAGGTCCGTCCCTTCGCGGGCGGATCCTGACCGGCGTGCCCGGGCACACCGACGTCGGGTCCACCGACGTCGAGCGCGCCTTCCGCGCCGGCCACGGTCGCGCCGTCGCGGTGCTGATCCGCCTCCTCGGCGACATCGACCTCGCCGAGGAGGCGGTCCAGGAGGCGTTCGTCGAGGCGGCGCGGCGCTGGCCGGTCGACGGCACGCCGCCCAGCCCCGACGGCTGGATCATCACCACCGCCCGCAACCGGGCCGTCGACCGGCTGCGCCGGGAGGCGACCCGGGCGCGGCGGCACGCCGAGGCGGCCCTGCTGCACGCCCCCGCCGAACCGCCCGAGGAGGGGCCCGTGCGCGACGACCGGCTCCGGCTGCTCTTCACCTGCTGCCACCCGGCGCTCGCCCCGGCCGCGCGGGTCGCGCTGACCCTGCGGCTGCTCGGCGGGCTGAAAACCGCCGAGATCGCCCGCGCCTTCCTGGTGCCCGAGCCCACCATGGCCCAGCGCCTGGTCCGCGCCAAGGCCAAGATCCGCGACGCCGCCATCCCGTACCGCATTCCGCGCGACGCGGACCTGCCCGACCGGCTCCGCGCGGTGCTCGCCGTGGTCTACCTGATCTTCACCGAGGGGCACACCGCCAGCGCCGGGGAGCACCTCGTCCGCGACGACCTGTGCGCCGAGGCGATCCGGCTCGGCCGGCTGCTCGTCGAGTTGATGCCCGACGAGCCCGAGACGCTCGGCCTGCTCGCCCTGATGCTGCTCACCGAGTCCCGCCGCCCCGCCCGCACGGCCCCCGACGGGGATCTGGTCCCGCTGGCGGAGCAGGACCGCAGCCGCTGGGACCACGCCCTCGTCGCCGAGGGGCACGCGCTCGTGCGCCGCTGCCTGCGCCGCGCCCGCCCCGGCCCGTACCAGCTCCAGGCCGCGATCGCCGCCGTGCACGGCGACGCGTCGAGCGCCGCCGACACCGACTGGGCCCAGATCCTCCAGTTGTACGACCACCTCGCCGCCCTCGCGCCGAGCCCCGTCGTCGCGCTGCACCGGGCGGTGGCCCTCGCGGAGGTACGCGGCCCCGCCGAGGCCCTGGCGGTCGTCGACGAGTTGGGCGGCGCAGCCTCGCCGCTGCTCCGCTACCACGTCTACCACGCCGTCCGCGCCGACCTGCTGCGCCGCCTGGACCGCCCCGAGGAGTCCCAAGAGGCGTACGAGACAGCAATCGCCCACACCGCCAACACCCGCGAACGCACCCACCTCGCTCGCCGCCTGGCGGCGCTCGCACCCCCGTGATCGTCTGTCGAGAAGTGAGCCGACACGCCGACGATCGTCTCCGAAATCAGCAGACGATCGAGGACGCCTTACCACATCCTCGCCCCGAGCGGGCCTCGTCCACAGCGGAGCCCCTGTCCACAGCCGGCGGCCGGCGGGGTTGCGGCGCGGGGACGGCCACCGACACCGTCCATGCCGTGGACGAACCGCTTCGAGCGCTGCTGGACCGCCATGACGGCCTGCTCACCCGGACGCTGGCGACCCAGGTGGTGCCCGCCTGGGTGCTGCGACACGCGGTGGACACCGGCGACCTGCTCCGCGTGCTGCCCGGCGTCTACGTCGAGTCGTGCCGGACGCGGCCGGGCCGTGCTGGGCTCGCCGCGCCCGCGCCTGGCTCTGCTGAAGTTGCCGTGCTCCCGCCCGGCTCGGCTGGGCTGGCTGCGCCTCTGTCCGGCTCGGCTGGGCTCGCCGTGCTCCCGCCGGAGCTGCGGCACCGTGCCGCCGTGGCGTACGCCCAGGGGCGGGGCGCGCTCGGCGGACCCACCGCCCTGCACGCCTGGGGCGTGCGCCGGCAACCCGACGACGAGCCGGTGCACCTCGACGTGCCGGCCCGCTCGGGGCTCCGCTCCCGGCCACCGCGCCTGGTGTTGCACCACCGGCACGGCTTCCGCCCCGAGCCGCCGCAGGCGGTGACCCGCCGGGGCCTGCCCGTCGTCCGGCTGGAACGGGCGCTGGTCGACGCCTGGCCGCTGCTGCCGGCCGTGGACCGCCCCGCCCCGCTGATCCGCGCCGTCAACGACGGCCTGACCACCCCGGCGCGCGTCGGGGAAGCGCTCGCGGAGGCGCCCCGGCTGGCCCGCCGCGCCGCGCTGCGCGTGCTGCTGGACCGACTGTCCGCCGGCTGCCGCAGTCCCCTGGAGGTGTGGGGACACGACCACGTCTTCACCGGGGCGCAGCTGCCCCGGCTGCGCCGGCAGTTCCGGGTACGGATCGAGGGGCGCACCATGTATCTCGACGTCTACGCCGAGCGGGAACGGGTCGACTTCGAGCTGAACGGGGCGACCGCGCACGGTGACCCCCGGCAGCGGGAGATCGACCTGCGCCGCGACGCGCTGCTGGCGACCCGGGGCATCCTCGTGGTCCGCTTCGCCCACCGCCGGCTGGTGCGCGAGCCGGACCGGGTACGCGCCGAGGTGCTGGCCATCCTCGCCAGCCGCCGGGCGGGCTGACGGGCCGCCGGCGTGGGGAGGCCGGCGGTCAGTCGCGCAGGGTCCGCAGGATGCGGGCCAGGTGGGCCCGGTCGGCGGGGCTGAGCCCCCCGAAGAGGCGCTCGGCCTCGGCGTGCCGGGCGGCGCGGATCGCCGCGGCGACGCGTACCCCCTCGTCGGTGGGGGTGACCAGGGTGGCCCGCCGGTCGGCCGGGTCGGGGCGACGGGCGACCAGGCCGCGCTCCTGGAGGCCGTCGACGACCTCGGTGGCGGAGCGCGGCGCGATGCGCAGGTGCTCGGCGAGCGCGCTGAGCCGCAGCGCGCCGTGCCGGGTGAGGACGCCCAGCGCCCGCGCCTGCCCGGGGTTGACCTGCCACGGTTCGAGGGTCTGCCGGGACAGGTGGCGCAGCCGGCGGGCGACGGCCCAGAAGCTCTCGGCCAGTCCCTCCTCGTCGGCGCTCACCGCAGTGGCGGGGCTCACCGGGATGTCGGCGCTCACCGGAATACGGTAGCAGAGAATGCTGTTGCTCCCTCATGATGAGGTAACCTCAGCATTGTTCCCGACGAAGGGCGGTCCCTTGGACACACCCACCACCCACCGCGAGGGCCGGGGCGGCCCCCGCACCGTCAGCCCCGCCGAGAAGGCCCAGGCCCGCCAGGTGCCGCTGCGCCGGGTCGGCCGGCTCTTCGCCCCGTACCGCTGGCAGCTCACCACCGTCACCGCGATCATCGTGGTCTCCTCGATCGTCGCCATGGCCTCGCCGTTCCTGCTGCGTGCCGTGATCGACCGGGCCCTGCCGGAGCGCGACCTGACGCTGCTGTCCCGGCTGGTCCTCGGCATGGTCGCCGTCGCCGTCGTGACCGCCGCCCTCGGCGTGGTCCAGACGTGGCTCTCCACCCGCGTCGGCCAGCAGGTCATGCACCGGCTGCGCACCGACGTCTTCGCCCACCTGCACCGGCAGTCCATCGCGTTCTTCACCCGCACCCGCACCGGCGAGGTGCAGTCCCGCATCACCAACGACATCGGCGGCATGCAGACGGTGGTCACCTCCACCGCCACCTCGATCGCGTCGAACCTCACCACCGTCGTCGCCACCGCCGTGGCCATGGTGGCGCTGTCCTGGCGGCTGTCGCTGATCTCCCTGGTCGTGCTGCCGCCGTCGATCTGGCTCACCCGCCGGGTCGCCCGGATGCGGCGGGAGATCACCGCCCAGCGGCAGCGCGAGCTGGCCGACCTCAACGTCACCATCGAGGAGGGGCTGTCGATCAGCGGCGTGCAGCTCAGCAAGACCCTCGGCGCGGGCGGCGCGCTCGTCGACCGGTTCGCCGCCTCCTCGGCCCGCCTCGTCGACCTGGAACTGCGCTCCGACCTCGCCGGCCGCTGGCGGATGGCCTCGATGAGCGTCATCTTCGCCGCCATCCCCGCGTTCATCTACCTCGGCGCGGGCCTGCCCGGGGCCGCCGGCACGCTCAGCATCGGCACGCTGGTCGCGTTCACCGCCCTGCAGGGTGGGCTGTTCCGGCCGCTGATGGGCCTGCTCGACGTGGGCGTCTCGGTCACCGCGTCGATGGCGCTGTTCGCCCGGATCTTCGAATATCTCGACCTGCCCGTCGAGGTCGACGACCCCGCCGACCCGGTCGACATCGACCCGCGCCGGGTGCGCGGCCACGTGCGGATCGAGGGCGTCACGTTCACCTACCCGGGCAGCGACACCGCCGCCCTCGCCGGGATCACCCTCGACGTGCCGGCCGGCACCGGCCTGGCCGTCGTCGGGCACACCGGCTCCGGCAAGAGCACCCTCGCCGCCCTGGTCAGCCGCCTGCACGACCCGACCGCGGGCCGGGTCACCATCGACGGCGTCGACCTGCGCGACCTGCGGCTGACCGACCTGGCCGCCGTCGTGGGCGTGGTCAGCCAGGAGACCTACCTGCTGCACACCACCGTGCGGGAAAACCTGCGGTACGCCCGGCCGGACGCCACCGACGCCGAGATCGAGGACGCGGCCCGCGCCGCGCAGATCCACGATCTCATCGCCGCCCTCCCCGACGGGTACGACACCATGGTCGGCTCGCGCGGGCACCGGTTCTCCGGCGGGGAGAAGCAGCGCCTCGCCATCGCCCGCACCCTCCTGCGCGACCCCCGGGTTCTCATCCTCGACGAGGCCACCAGCGCGCTGGACACCGAGACGGAGCGCGCGGTGCAGCGGGCGTTCGACGAACTGGCCCGGGGACGCACCACGATCACGATCGCCCACCGGCTGTCCACGGTGCGCGACGCCGACCAGATCGCCGTGCTCGACCACGGCCGCATCGTCGAGTCCGGCACCCACGCGAGCCTGCTCGACCGCGCCGGCCGCTACGCCACCCTCGCCGCCTGACCCCCGAACCCCCTTCCCTCCCGTCCGCCCCACGTTCGCGCCGGTGATCAAGAGAAGAGCGTCAGATTTGATCTCGACGATGGCGCAAACCTCTTGGTCACCAGGGGTGGGCAGAACGTGGGGCCGGGCGATCGCGGGTGGGATCGGGAAGTTGACAGTTGCGGTGGGGGGCCCGATCACCGCCTACCATCGAGCGACCGGTTTCACTGTTCGTTGTGCGGCACGACGGGGTGTTCCTTTCCGGCGAGGCGGCGGGACCGACGATTTCGCGGATTCTTCGGCGGCTTCGGGGCGGGGGGACATGACCGAGGAGAGGGTGCCCGAGCAGGGCCGGCGGGCGTACGCCGAATTCCACCGGCTGGTGGAGCTGATCGAGTCGATGGTGCTGCGGCCCGCGCGGCGCGGCTGGCGGCTGCCGCTGCTGTGCCTGGTGTCCCGGCCCGGCACGCCGTCGCCGCTGGCCATGCTGGCGCACGTGTTCGCCGCAGAGGAGCGGCGGGTGCCGCACGTCCGCCTCGATGCCACCGGCCGGGACGTGCGCGCGTTGCTGCACGAGGCGTACACGGGGCTGGTCGCCGGGAACTTCGGCGGCGCGGACCGGCTGGCGTTCCGCCACTACGCGCTGGCCGACGGGCTCATGCAGGTGGACCTGACCGGCGTGGCGACCAACCGGCGACGCCAGGAGCTGATCCGGCAACTGCGCGAGCGGATCTCGCAGCGGGCGGCCTCGGACGGGCAGCAGGCCCCGCCGGACCCGGGCGGTTGGCTCGGGGTGCTGCTGTGGTTCACCCTGCGGGTCCTGCCCCGCCTGATGTTCTGGCTGCTGACCAAGGGCTGGCTGTTCGGGGCGGGTCGCCGGTTCCGCTGGTTCCTGCGCCAGCAGTATCTCGCCCCCGAGCTCGCGGCCGGCGACTTCGTCGCGTTCGCCAGCCGGCTCACCGTCCCGTCCCGCGAGACGGAGGACCAGGAGCAGATCGACCTGCTGCTCGTGCACGCGTTCCTGCAGGACCTGCGCGTGGAGTATCGCCGCCGGCCGTGGCGGCTCAAGCCGTGGCGGCGCACCGCCTGCCCGGTGCTCCTGCTCGACGGCCTCGCCCCGGGCAACGGCGGGTACGCCCTGGTCAGGCTCATCAACGCGGTGCGCGACGAGACGGGCCGCTCGGATCCCCTGCTGGTCATCGCGAACGGCCACGACGTGCCGCCGGACGGGCTGTCGCCCACCGACCCGGCCGTCGCCGGCCAGCTCGTGCCACTGGACGGGGTGGAGGGGGCGTACCGGGCGTGGCGCAGCGGCCTGGCGCGGGCCCGGCGGGCGCGGGAGGACAACGCCTGGTATCTCCAGGTGGAGGTCCCTGCGGCCGACCTCACCCCGTTCCGCAACCGGCTGTCCCGGATCGTGCCGCCCCGCCCGCCGTGGCTGGCCCGGCCGGTCGCCCTCGTCGCGCTCGTCGCGGTCGTGCTGACGACCTTCGGCGTGTGGCAGATCCCCGGGCAGGTGCAGCGGTGGCGGGCGGACTGCGAGTGGCCGCCGTCGGCCACGGGTGGGCTGGTGCACACGGCGGTCCGCGACGGCCAGTGCATCGGCTACAGCGACAACGGGCGGCAGCTCTTCAGCCGCGACGCGTCCCTGCTCGCCGTGCAGCGGCAGATCTTCGACCAGAACCGGGAGGTCGAGGCGGCGTGGGCCGTCCGCCGGGACCGGCCCCGGGTCACCCTGGTCTACTTCGGGTCGCTGACCAAGCCCGACGCGCTGCCCGGGGAGGAGACGTTCGCCGGGGAACGGGAGGAGTTGCAGGGCATGGCGGCGGCGCAGCGCCGCGCGTACCTGGAGGCCAACGACGACCGGGCCAACCCGTACCTGCGGATCGTGGTCGCCAACGCGGGCCAGGAGATGCGGTACGCCGGCGACGTGGTGCGGATGCTGGCCGACCTGGCCCGCGACGAGCCGACGGTGCTCGGCGTGGTCGGGCTGGTGGAGAGCCGCAAGGCGGTGCAGGACGCGATCAAGGCGCTGGGCGACCTCAACCTGCCCGTCCTCGCGCCGACCCTGTCGGCCGACCGGATCGCCGACGCCTCCAGCCGCTACCTGCAGATCTCCGCGCCGAACATCGACGAGGCGACCCTCGTGCACGACCACGTCACCGAGGTGCTGAAGAAAAAGCGGATCTTCAACTTCTACACGTACGGCAACGTCGACCCGGACGAGGGCGCGCGCGGCGACCTGTACGTCAACACGCTGCGCGACGGGCTGCGGTCCCGCTTCGGCGGCGACGCCTACCAGGAGACGTACTGGCGGCAGGGGGTCGACCTGACCCCGGTCTGCGCCGACCGCTTCGGCGACGGCGTGGTCTTCTTCGGCGGGCGCTACACCGAGTTCGGCGCGTTCGCCGCCCGGCTGGCCGAGAACTGCAGCGGCCGGGTGCCGCTGCTCATCGGCGACGACTCGGTCAACCGCTACCTGGCGAACACCGCCGCCCGCCGGCCCGCGCCGGACAACCTGCCTTTGGCGTACGTGGTCAAGGGCGAGCTGGCCTACTGCAACCGGGTCATCGGGGCGACCGACATCGAGCGCAAGCTCTTCCTCACCGACGTGCGGACGGTGCTGTCGCTGTGCCAGTCCAACTCGCCCATCGGGGAGCGGGTCGGGCTGGCCTACGACGCGACCCGGCTGCACCTGCGGGCGGTGCGCACCATCGCCGGCAACCTCTCCGCCCCCGCCGGCCGTGAGTGGAACCCCCGGGAGGTCACCCCCACGACGGTGTACGTCACCATCCGCGACGTCGCCGACCCCGCGTACCGGGGGGTGACCGGGCTGATCCGGTTCGACGCCAACGGCATCGCGGTCGGCAAGCGGCTCACGTTGCTCTGCGTGCCCAACATCCGCAAGGCGTTCGACTCGCCGTCGGACGTGCCGAGGGAGATCGACCGGCACCCCATCGACCCGGCGGAGAACAAGCTGTACGGCACCCCGCCACCCGACCGCCGGGCGTGCACCACGCAGGGGTGAGCGTGGCTACCGCCGCGCCCACTGCTCCTTGGTGATCTCGTAGAGCACGCCGCCGTGCTCGGCGCCCTCGATCATCGCCATGTCGTCGGGGACGGGGGTGGTCTCCGTGAGCGTCATGCCGAGCTTCTCCATGATGTTGCGCGAGGCCCGGTTGACGGTCATCGTCTCCGCCCAGACCCTGCGCACGCCGAGTTCCGTGAACGCCTTGCCCAGCAGGGCCCGCGAGCCCTCGGTGGCGTAGCCGTTGCCCCAGGCCGCCCGCCGCAGGCGGTAGCCGAGCTCGACCTCGTCCAGCGGGCCCTGCGGTGCGGGGCGCAGGATGAACCAGCCGACGAACGCGCCGCCGGCCTTCTCGTACGCGGCGAACAGCCCGAGGTTGCCGTTCCACTTCCGGTAGCCGGCGAGGATGTTCGGCAGGTAGCGCTCGCGGACGATCTCCGGCGCGGTCGGTTCGCCGCCGCTGAGGTAGCGCATCACCTGCGGGTCGCTGTCCAGCTCGATCAGCAGGTCCGCGTCGTCGGCGGTGAAGTGGCGCAGCGTCAGGCGCTCGGTGTCCAGATAGGTGTCCACGCGCCGATCGTGCCCGAGTCGCGGCGGGCAGCCCAACGGGTTTTCCCGACGCAGCCCCCTCACCTCCGCCGCCCGGAGACCCGACCGGCTCGCGAGGGGGTCGACGCGGACCGCTACGCGGGGCGTGACGACGAGCCACGCGGGACGGCCGCCGTCGCCCGGGCCGCAGGCCGGAGCCCGGCGAGCTGGACGTAGATCTCGCGCTTGGCGGTGGCCAGGCCGCGCTGGTCGAGGACGTAGCCGGCGAGCCAGATCCAGCCGTGGTAGGTCGACAGGTCGGGCACCGACACGACGCGGAAGGTGACGGCCCGGTCCCCGGCGAACTGCACCGAGGCTCGGCCGTCGACGGTCAGCAGGTCACCGGGGGCCGGGCGCACCGCTACCAGTGACCCCGGTTGGGCCGGGCGTCGTCCGGCGGGACGCACTCCCGGGCGTGCATGACCTGCCAGTCGCGCAGCGCCCGTTTCAGCCGGTCGTTCTCCTGGGTCAGCAGCCGCACGTCCTCGTGCAGCCCGGCCAGCTCGTCGGCCAGCCGGGTCTGGAACTCGCGCACCTGGTCGGCGTCGACGCCCCGCCGACGCGGGTCGAACGCCCAGGTACGCACCTCGTGCGGGGTCAGCCGGTCGGGCCGGCCCGTTCCGTAGAGCCGGCCGCCTCGATACACGTGGGCCACGACGGTCCTTTCCGGGGCAGGGGAGCGGGCGAGGGCCGTGCGATGGGCCGGGGCGGGCGTGCACACCCGCCCCGACCAGGGAGAGAGCCGATCTCGTTGCCACGCGAGGAGCGGCCCGGCACCAACACTAACGGCTTAGCCGTTTAAGTCAACCACTGGCTGTTGTCGTTTCTGGGCGCTTCGTGATCGAATTGGCGAGCCACGCAAGGAGCGCCATGCCTACGACACCCGACTACATCCGTATCGCCGACGACATCGTTGCTGCCGTCAAGGCGCGCAAGCTCAAGCCCGAGGACAAGCTGCCATCGATCGCGCAGATGGCGGCAGACAACAAGGTCGGCACGTCCACCATCCAGATGGTCTACGTGCGACTGGAGGCGCTGCGCGTCATCCGGCGACACCAGGGGAAGGGCATCTTCGTCACCGACCCGAAGACCTGGATGCGGGAGCCTTGACTGCGACACGGGGTAGCGATACCTCAACGGATCGTGTAAATCGTTGGGTGCGATGCGATGCTGGGGTCTGTGCGACGGAGGGAGGCGCAATTGATCGACAAGGTTCAGGATGCGCTTCTGACGCCGTCTGACACCGCCCGCTATCTGGGCATACCCCGCAGCACCATGCACTCGTGGTTGGCGGAGAAGGCAGCCGGAGCGCCCCTGGTGCACACGGTGCCGCCCGTCAAGCGCGGATGGCCCTCGGTGCCGTTCGTCGCCGTGATCGAGGCGTACGTCCTGCGGTCCCTTCGTGAGCTGAAGCTCGGGAAGGACAAGATCAGGGACGCGGCAGCCGAGATTCGCAACGTCTTCGGCAACCCGTACGGCCTGGCGGACCGAAGGATCGCCACGGATGGCATCGACGTGTTCGTCCACTACGTGGACACCGACGAGCTTGCGCGTGCCGGTGACCGGCAGATGCCCATCCGCGAAGTGATCTCGGACTACCTGAACTACATCGTGTGGGAGCCCTCCGACGCGTATCCCGCCCGGCTGCGGCTGCGTCAGTATCCCGACACTGCCCAGGTGGTCATCGATCCGCGATTCGGTTGGGGTGCTCCTGTCGTCGCACGCAACAAGGTCCCGGTCGAGGCGGTTGTGGGGATGTGGCGTGCTGGTGAGTCGTCCGAAACTGTTGCTGACGAGTACGGGCTGACCGTTGACGAGGTCGAAGCCGTCGTTCGAGTCGCTGCCTGAGTTCTTCGTCGATCGTTGCTTGGGTAAGACCACGCCTCGGACGCTGATCGAGGCGGGCTGGCCCCTGCACCTGGTGACCGATGTATTTCCTGCCGATGGCCAGTTCACCGGCGACGACGAGTGGATCGAGTATGGCCTGAAGCAGGGCTGGACGATGCTGACCCAGGACAAGCGCATCCGCAACCAGCTTCCGGTCCTCGACCGTCTGGCTGCCTCGGGGCTTACCATCCACTGCCTGAGCAGCGCCGAGTTGTCGCCGGCAAAGCGTGCCGAGCGCTTCGAGCGCCACCGCGACAGGATCTGGCGATACGGGACTGAGGGGCCACCCGGGTTCTATGTCGTCTACGAGGACTCAGTCGTTCGGCGTTGGCCATAGGTGGCGAACCACCGCCCACCCACGTTGGGCCTGTGAGCGTCTGCGTCGAAGTGGGGCTGGGCCGTGGGCCAAGGCAAGGCCGTCGTGTTCTCCGAGCAGCCGGCCGACTTCGCGACGCGCCCCGCCCGGAGGCCCGATGTGATCGTAGCCGCGCCCGGTTCGCCTCACGTGCAGGGGCGTGCCCCCAGGTAGGTGCTGCCGTCGCCGGTGCCGCCCTCCGGGTCGAGGGCGTAGACGTAAAGCTGGGTGCCCGGTGTGCACCCGGAGAGCGTGAACCGGAACCCGTGCACCCCGCTGATGCCGAAGTAGGCGTTCACGTCCGGCCGGTTGGTCGCGGTCGGGAAGTCGCCCAGGTGGGTTCCCACGCCCGCCGGCCCGCCCCGGTAGACGGCCACCGTCGAGGAGGTCCCCGGCTGGTCCGGGTCGACCGCCCAGCCCTCCACGGTGGAGCCGGTGAGCAGCTCGAAGTTGCCGCGCGGGGGCGTAGTCCAGCGGAACACCCGGGTGTCGCCCGCGTTGAACGGCAGGCTCGCCAGCTGCGAGCAGTTGCGGCACAGCTCGACGTCGCTGGGGTACAGGGCGGTCTCGTACACCCGGGGCATGGCCTGCGGCAGCCGGACGCTCCTCGTGCCGGTGGTGCCGGCGTGCACCATCAGCGTGTTGCCGGCGGCCTCCACGACGTCGCCGGCCGGCGCGAAGTGGTGCACGCCCGCGTCCTCGCTGATCCTGCGCAGCGCGGCCAGGGGCAGCTTGGGCGCGGCGGCGTACACCGACGTCCAGCTTCCGCCCGCGACGGGGATGGACTTGCGGGCCAGGGAGACCCCGCCCGCCTGGTACGTGCCCAGCGTCGTCGCGCCCGCGTCGGTGACGGTGAACCACGGCGTCAGCGGGTACGCCGGCCCGCCGCTCTGCCCGACGAACGAGTAGTTCTGCCCCAGGTTGGGGGTGCCGGTGCCCTTGGCGACCGTGATGCCGGTGAGCGCGGCCATCGAGGCGGTGGAGGCGGCCTGGTCGCCCTGCACGTACCCGGCGGCGTACAGCGACAGCACGGTGCGGCCGGGGGTCTTCAGCCTCGTGTCGATCGCCGAGCGCACCGTCGGGGAGACCGCGTAGGCGTTCGGCAGGACCGCGAGCTTGATCGCGCTCAGGTCGAGGTTGCCCTTGGTCAGGTCGCTGAGCAGGTAGTGCCGCACGGGCGTGCCCAGCCGGGTCAGGTCGTCCACCAGGTTGGAGAGCTGGTCGCTGGCGAAGGCGTACGAGTTCTCCCCGGCGGGGGTCAGGGCGGGCTGGTAGTTGGCCGACACGTCGTCGACGAACACCGCGACCTGGGGCTGGTAGGCGTTCGCCCCGCCGTGCTGGATCTTGTCGGCGGCCCGGAACACCGACTGGAGGTTCGCCCACATGGCCTCCGAGTCGCCGGCGCGCGCCGGGTCGCCGAACCAGCCGACCCCCTGCAGGTCGAGGAAGTGGAGGGCCCGGCCGCCGATCGCGGCGGTGGTCAGGTCGCGGCGCAGCAGGCGGATGCTGTCCCACAGGTTCGTGGCGGTCTGGAACGGGACGGGCTGGCAGTTCGTCGGCGCGCAGGCCAGCAGCGTACGCGTGTCGTCCTCGTCAAGCCACAGCTTGTTGGCCAGCCGCATGGTGTCCGGCGGCCCCTGCTGGACGAAGCCGTTGCCGAGGCTGCGGCTGTCGCCGTACGAGTAGGGCACGCCGATGATGTCCACGGACGGGCTGTCGACCAGCGTCGCCAGGTCGTTGCTCCCGCTCATGCCCAGTTCGGCGCGCAGGCCGTAGAGGTAGCCGTAGAAGACGGCGGTGAGGATGCGGTTGCCGGTGGCCTGCTTGGCCCTGGCCAGCAGGCGGGTGATGGCGGCGACGTTGCGCGACGACAGGTACTGCTGGTATTTGGCGGCCCGCAGCGAGTTGACGTCGGCCGGGTCCAGCACGGTGCCGCGTGCGGCCCCCGAGGCCGGCGGAGACTGGCCGGGGATGGCGTTGTTGCGTTCGGTGGGGGTGGCCGACCGGCAGCCCGGGACCAGGCTCGCCGGCAGGGCGCTCCAGGCGCAGAAGCCGGCCTCGGCGCTGGCGGAGTAGTCGTCCAGGTAGAACGAGTGCCGCCCGCGTGGGCCGGGCCGGGTGCCCGCGTCGTTGGTCCAGGGGTAGAGCTGGCAGACCCGCACGCCGTCCGGGCCGGTGGCGCAGAGGTTCGGGCTGCCCCAGTCCAGCATCTTGTTGGTGGTGTCGTCGTAGCCGTACGGCCGGTAGAACCACTCGCCGCCGTTCTCGTAGGCGATCAGCACCGCCATGACCCGGCCGGGATACTGGGCGTCCATCCGCGTCAGCACCCGGCTGATCTGCTGTTCCTGGTAGGCCAGCCACGCCTCGCTGAACGTCCACGGGTGGCCCGCGCCGTTCGTGTCGTCGCGGACGTTGCCCTGGAGGTCCTTCATCCGCATGGGCTCGGCGCCGGGCGGCGCGTCCTGCAGGTACATGCGGACCATCAGGTACGGCCGGGGGTTGAGCTGGTTGAGCCGCCCGGCCAGCTGGTCGATGAACGCGTCGCTGGTGTTGTTGAGGTGCACCTGGAGCATGGGTGCGACGTTCATCTCCGGCGCGGCCGTGTTCGCCGCGGCCAGTTGGGCCTGGTAGTTGAAGTACGACCAGTTGTTCTGCCCGATCGGGGTGCTCTGCGTGTTGAGTGCCATGAAGAACGGCGTGGTCGTCCGGCAGCCACCGCCCTGGTCGCACAACTGGATCACCTTGCGGCCGTTGCGGTTGACGATCGTCGACTGCGGCCCGGACCAGCCGTCGGCGTGGGCGTACGCGGTGGGCAGGACGGGGGTGAACGGCAGCACGATGAGCGCGGCCAGAACGGCGAGCAGTCGTCTCATGCGTCCTCCCGACGCGGCGTGGGGCGGTGGGGTCAGGTGGGACGGGCGGGGCGCGGCCACGGGACCGGGTCGCGCCCCGCCCGTCGGTCAGTGGGCGGGCGGGTGGGGCGGGCGGCTCAGAGGAGCAGGTAGCCGTGCGACCCCTCGGCGATCTGCCCCTCGCAGTTCGCGTCCGGCGAGTCGAAGTGCTCCCCGTTGCTGCGCACCCGGCACCGGTAGAAGACCTGGCTGGGGGCGGCCGGCGGCGCGTCGTAGGCGTAGCCGATCACCCCGAGGAAGGTCTTCCCCTCGCATCCGGCGGACAGGGAGGTGAACCTGTCGCTGCCCACCTGGCACTGGTAGAGGGCGTGCGTGCCGGCGACGGCGCTGGTGTGCACCTTGCCGAGCGGGCCCTCGGCCTGGTAGCTGCCGCCGGGGTGGGTGGTGGAGCTGACGTGGTCGCCGGCCCCGTAGTACCGGGTGAGCGTGGCGGTGCCGGGGGAGGGCGGCGCGGAGCCGGTGTAGAGCAGGCGGTTCGGCGAGCCCGTGCCCGGGTTGGTGATCTTGCCGGGGGTCGAGGCGTCGAAGAGGGCGCTGGCGACCTGGGCCGGGGTCAGGCCGGGGTTGCCGGCGAGGACCAGCGCGGCGGCTCCCGCGACGTGCGGGGTGGCCATCGAGGTCCCGCTGAGCGTGGCGGTGGCGGTGTCGCTGCCGTTGGACGCCGAGACGATGCCGTCGCCGGGGGCGAAGATGTCGGTGCAGGTGCCCCAGTTCGAGAACGACGCACGGGCGTCGGCCGTGGTGCTGGCGTTGACGGTGATCGCCTCGGCGACCCGGGCGGGGGAGTAGTTGCACGCGTCGAGGTTGCTGTTGCCGGAGGCGATGGCGTAGACGATGCCGTCGGCGATCGAGTTGCGCACGGCGTCCTCGAGGGCGCCCTGCGCGCCGCTGGCGCCGAGGCTCATGTTGGCCACAGCCGGCACGCCGGCGGCGTGGTGACCGGTCACCCAGTCGACGCCGGCGGTGACGCCGGCCAGGGTGCCGCTGCCGCCGCAGTTGAGCACCTTGACCGCGACCAGGGAGACCGCCTTGGCCACGCCGTACTGGGAGCCGCCGATGGTGCCCGCGACGTGGGTGCCGTGGCCGTTGGTGGAGCAGTCCGAGTCGAGGCCGTCGCCGGTGGTGTTGGTGCCCCAGGTGGCCCTGCCGCCGAAGGTGGTGTGGGTGGTCCGGATGCCGGTGTCGATCACGTACGCGCGCACGGTGGACGCCGTCGTCGGGTACGAGTAGCTGCCGTCCAGCGGCAGGTCGCGCTGGTCGATCCGGTCCAGGCCCCACGACGGCGGGCTGGGCTGGGTGTCCAGGGCCCGCACCGCGCGGTTCTGCTGGACGTACGACACGCCGGACTCGGCCGCCAGGCGTCGGGCCGCGCCGCGGCTCATCGTGCCGGCGAAACCGTGCAGCGCGTGCTCGTAGGTGTGTTCCACCCCGACGTCGTACTTCGCGGCCAGCCGTCCGGTCAGGGCGGCGATGTCCGCGCGATTGTCGGCGGCGACCCGGTCGTCGAACACGACGAGGTAACTGCCGTCGATGGCACCCGGATCTCCGGTTCCTCGCACCTGTCCCGCAGCAGTTGCCGGAGATGCGATTCCCATTGCCAGGATGGTTGTCGCTGCCGCGAACGCGGCGAGACCGACCACATTCGGTCGACGCACTCGGGAATGATCCATGGTGGTGCATGATTCAGGACCAATAGCCAGGTGTCAATATTTTAGAATGACTTTGCTGGTCAGGTGTAGGAACCCGGTGCACTGACGATGCCGGCTAGATCCTTTTCGCAGGGCATTGCCGCGTGCAGGGCGATCGGTTATGGTCCATGTCTGCATTGATGGATATTGCTGCCGATCCCGGCGATCCAGGCCACGTAACCGCCATCCTCGTCATAGCTGGAGTAATGCGCGATGGCCGTGAACAATCGTCACCTGCTGCTGATCCACACCAGTCCGTTCCATGGTTGTGAGAACGAGTTCAACCACTGGTACGACCGTGTTCATCTCGCCGAGGTTCTCGCCGTCCCCGGTTTCGTCGGGGCGCAGCGTTTCGTCGCCCCGCAGGCCGCGGGCGAACGCCGGCGGTACGTCGCGATCTACGAGGTCGAAACCGACGACATCGCGGCCACCATGGAGCGGTTCGAGAAGGCCCGACCGACCATGTCGACCACGCCGGCCCTCGACCCGTCCAGCGTCACCATCGAGCTGCTGACCCCAGTGACTCCGCCGGTGACCCCAGGGCAACCGCAGTGACGACGGAGGAGGGACTCATCGAATCGACGACGCCGGTATCCGCAGGGCAGGCCGCCACCGGCAACGGGCTGTCGACCCTGGGCCACGACGGGGACCCGGGGTGGCGGGTCGACGCCTCCCAGGCCGTGAGCTACGAGGTGCGCCTCTGCCGGGGGCTGCTCGACCCGGCCTCCGACCTGATGGTGACCGCCGCGAGCACGGGGGACGGCCCCGGCCGACGCCGCCTGGTCGTGCTGGACTCCCAGGTGGACGTCCTGTTCGGTGAACGCATCAGGGCGTACCTGGAGGCGCACCGGGTGACCTACGAGCTGTGCGTCGTCGAGGCCGACGAGCGCCGCAAGACGATGACGTCGGTGTTTCGCGTGGTGTCGGCCATGGACGCGTTCGGCGTGGCCCGCCGCCGCGAGCCCGTCATCGCGGTGGGCGGGGGAGTGCTCACCGACATCGTCGGGCTCGCCGCCAGCCTCTACCGCCGCTCGACGCCGTACGTGCGGGTGCCGACCACCCTCATCGGCATGGTCGACGCCGGGATCGGCTCGAAGACCGGCGTGAACTTCAGCGACCACAAGAACCGGCTCGGCACGTACCACCCCTCCGCGACCACCCTGATCGACCCGGGTTTCCTGGTCACGCTGCCCGTGCGGCACCTGCGCAACGGGCTCGCCGAGGTGCTCAAGATGGCGCTGATCAAGGACCGCCGCCTGTTCGAGCTCCTCGCCGTCCACGGCGCCCGCATCATCGCCGAGCGGATGCAGCCCGTCGGCAGCGCCGACGGCGGCGCGGCGGCGCTGGCCGTGATCCGCCTCGCGATCGGCGGCATGCTGCAGGAGCTGCAGCCGAACCTCTGGGAACACCAGCTCGAACGGGTCGTCGACTACGGGCACTCGTTCTCGCCGGTGATCGAGATGCGGGCGCTGCCGGAGCTGCTGCACGGCGAGGCCGTCGCCGTGGACATGGCGCTGTCGCTCGTGCTCGCCCACCACCGGGGCCTGCTCTCCGCCGAGGACCTGAGCCGCGCGCGCCTGGTCATGGGCGAACTCGGCCTCCCGACCTGGCACCCGGTCTGCTCCACCGAGCTGCTCACCGAGGCGTTGGCCGACACCGTGCGCCACCGCGACGGCCGGCAGCTCATCCCCCTCACGGCCGGCATCGGCCAGGCCCGCTTCGTCGACGACGTGACCCCCGCGGAGCTGGCCGCGGCCCTGGCCCGCCTGGAACCCAACTGGACGTCGATGGCGGCGGCCCCGTCCGCGCCGACGCAGGGGAGCAACGGATGAACGGCGTACGCGCGGTGCTGCTGGCCGGTGGCCGGGGGGAGCGGATGGGCCCGCTGGGCGTCGGCCGGCTCAAGCCGCTGATCCCGTTCGGCGGGACGAGCCGGCTCATCGACTTCAGCCTGCGCAACGCCTGCGACTCCGGCCTCGACGAGGTGCTGCTGCTGTCGCAGTACGAGGAACGCATGCTGATGGACGACCTGCACCGGGTCTGGAACCGGACGCCGGGGTTCCGCGTCCACTTCGGGCCCTACGACGAGGCGTACCGCAGCGTCCCGCCCGGGACCGTCCCCGGCGCGCTGCCGGAGCGGACCTGGCCCGCCGAGCGGGGCACCGCCGACGCCCTGATCAGCAAGGAACGCTGGGTCTTCGGCGGCGCGCCCCGCGACGTCCTGGTGCTGCACGCCGACCACGTCTACCGCTTCGACTACCGGGACATGCTGCGGGAGCACCGGGCGTCGAAGGCCGCGCTGACGGTCGCGTACCAGCGGATCGAACGCCGCTTCGTGCACCTGTTCGGCATGGTCGAGTTCGACGACGCCGGCCGCCTCACCGCGTTCGTCGAGAAACCCGCCGAGCCCACGAGCGACCTGGTGTTCGCGGCGTTCTGCCTGTTCGACGCCGGGGTCCTGCGCCGCTACCTGGAACACCTCGCCGGCACCGCCTGGCAGCACGACATCAGCCGCGACGTGATCCCTGCCATGTTGGCCGGCGGGGAGCTCATCCGCGGCCACCGGGTGCCCGGCTACTGGGAGGACATCGGCACCGTCGACCGCTACCACCTGGCGCACCGCTCGCTGCTTCGGCAGCCGCCGTCGATCCCCCTCGCCGACCTGCCCGCCACCGTGCGGCCGGAGGTCGCGCGGCGGGTGGTCGACGAAGCGCCGGGGATCCGCCGCTCGCTCGTCCCGGCCGACCTGGTCAACCACGGCGAGATCACGCACAGCGTCGTCTACCCCGGGGCCCGGGTGGGCGCGGGCGCGGTGGTGCACGACAGCGTGCTGCTGCCGGGGGCGGCGGTGGCGGCCGGCGCCCGGATCGACGGGGCGATCGTCCTGGAGGACGGCACCGTCGCGCAGTGCGCCGCTGGAGGCAACGCCGTCGCCGAGGCCCACCGATGACCGACCGGGACGACACGTTCGTCGTCGCCGACATCGGCGGGACGACCCTGCGAATCGGGCACGTGACGGCGGGCGATCCCGTCGTACGGGGGGTGCGCCGCGTCGCGACCGAAGGGTTGGCCCGCCATCCCGGCGCGCCCGTGACCGAACTCCAGCAGCGGGTCCTGGGCCAGCTCACCACGGAACTCGCCGCGTACCTGGTCAGGTCGGAGGCCGCCGGCAGCCGGGCGGTGGGCCTGTCGTTCGCCGGGCCGACCACCGCCGACGGCGTCGCCCTCGCCGCCCCCACCATCTGGGGCGAGGGCGGCGGGTCCGTGGCGCTGAACGCCCACCTCGGCGCGCGGCTCGGGGTCCCGGTGCTGACCGTCAACGACATCACGGCGGCGGCGTGGCGCTACGCCCGCGCCGCAGACGACGCCTTCTGCCTGTTCACCGTCAGCTCGGGCGTCGGCAGCAAGGTCTTCCGCCGGGGCGAGGTGCTGGTCGACGACGCCGGCTTCGGCGGCGAACTCGGCCACTGGCGGGTCGACTGGAGCGGCACCGCGCCGCCGTGCGACTGCGGCGGGCGCGGGCACCTCGGCGGCATCGCCTCCGGACGCGGCATCCTGCGGGCCGTGCGGGTCGCCGCCCGGCAGCGGCCCGGCGAGTTCGGCGTCTCGGGGCTGGCGGCGTCGTCGGCGGGCCGCCCGGAGGGCATCACGAACGAGGCCGTGGCCCTCGCGGTGCGGGGCGGGGACAGCTTCGCCGTCGACGTCCTGCGCGCCGCGCTCCGGCCGCTCGCGCTGGCGGTGGCGAGCGTCTTCTCCTCCATCGGCATCCGCCGGTTCATCTTCATCGGCGGCTTCGCGGTGGCCGTGGGGCAGCCGTTCGTGGACATCCTCGGCGACGAGCTCACCGAGCTGGGCTGTTTCGGCCTGACCCCGACCCAGGTACGCGCGATGCTCACGCTGGGCGCGGCCGACGACGACCACAGCCTGATCGGTGTCGGCCGGATGCTCGCCGCGGCCGGCGCGGATCCCCGACTCGCAGCGGAGGCCGCGCATGCGTACGTTGATCGTCGGTAGCGGGTTCGTCGGCAGGGCGGTGGCCGACCGGCTCGCCCGCGCGGGCGAGCGACCCGTCCTCGCGTCGAGGCGGCCGCCGCCGCACGCGGCGGCGCCGTGGACTCCGCTGAACGTGACGGACCCGGCGTCCTGCGCCCGCGCGCTCGCCGACACCGCCGCCGAGCAGGTCGTGCTGGTCCACGGGCCGTCCGACGTGACCTGGTGCGACCGGCACCCGGCCGAGGCGATGGCCGGCCACGAGACGGCGGCCCGCAACATGCTCGCCGCCGCCGGCGACCGCCGCCTGGTGCTCATCTCGACCGACAACGTCTTCGACGGCAGCCGGCCCGACTGCGCCGAGGCGACGCCGACGGCCCCGCCGAACGCCTACGGCCGGGCCAAGCTCGCCGCGGAACAGGTGTTCGCCGGCCACGCCGCCGCGACCGTGCTGCGGGTCAGCCTCGTCTACGGCTGGGAGCCGGCGGACAGCGCCAAGTGGCTCAACTTCTTCGCGGCCTGCGCGCACCGCCTGCTCGCCGGGGAACCGGTGGCCGTCCCCCACGACCAGTGGACCACCCCGGTGCTGGTCGACGACGTCGCCGCGGTGACCGCCGCCGTGCTGACCGCCCGCGACGTCCCGCTGCTGCACCTCGGCGGACCGGACCGGATCTCGCGCGCCGACTGGGCGCTGCTCATCGCCGCGGAACTCGGCGTCGACCCGGGGCTCGTCGTCGCCGAGCCGCGCGCCGCCGGACGCTACGCGGGACGGCCGGAGAACACCTGCCTGACCAGCACCCTGCTGTCCCGGATACCCGCCACCGCCGGCGTGCCCGTCCGGGGCGTCCGCGAGGCCGCCCGGCTGTTGGTCGCCGACGGCGTGCGGGCGGCGCGGTGAGCGCCGCGAACGGCCCGGTGACCCGCCGGATCACCGGTCGCACCGTCTACCGCAACGCCTGGATGACGGTGCGCGAGGACGCCGTGGAACGCCCCGACGGGTCCCGTGGCGTCTACGGCGTGGTCGACAAGCCGGACTTCGCCCTCGTCGTCCCCGCCGAGCCGGGCGGGTTCCACCTCGTCGAGCAGTACCGCTACCCGGTCGGCGGCCGGTACTGGGAGTTCCCGCAGGGCTCGTGGTCCGAACCGGCCGGCGGGCGCGGCGCCGAGGAACTGGCCGCCGCCGAACTGCGCGAGGAGACCGGCCTGACCGCCGGCACGATGCGCCACCTCGGCCGGGTCCACGTGGCCTACGGCTACGCCAGCCAGGGCTGCCACATCTTCCTCGCCACCGACCTGGTCGCCGGGCCACCCGCGCGGGAGGCCAGCGAGAGCGACCTGGTGCACCGGTTCGTGACCCACGCCGAGCTGCGGCAGCTCGTCGCCGACGGCAGCTTCACCGACGCCGTCTCCCTGGCGGCGCTCACCCTGCTCGACGGGAGATACCGATGACCGGCCCCGGCATACCCGGCGCGCAGCGGGTCGACCACGTGGCGCTCACGGTCGCCGACCTCGACGCGGCCACCGCGTTCGCCGTCGACGTCCTCGGCGGCGAGGTCGTCTACCGCCTGCCGCCGCTGGCCCGCACCGACGACTGGATGAGCGAACACCTCGACGTGCCGCCCCGGGCCACGGCGGAGATCGCCTTGATCCGCCTCGGCCCCACCACCAACCTCGAACTCTTCCAGTACGCCGTGGCCGGGCAGGTCACCGCGCCGCCGCAGCGCCACGACCCCGGCCACCAGCACCTCGGCTTCCTCGTGGCCGACGTCGCCGAGGCCACCGCCGCCGTCGGTCGGCTCAGCGGACTCACCCCGCAGGACCCCGGTTCGGCCGCCGGGGGGCGGTCACCGCTCGCCGGGGCGTGCCGCGCCCGCTTCCGTACGCCGTGGGGGCTGGCGTTCGAGCTGCGGTCGCCGCCGGAGCCCACGCCGCACGGGCCACCCGCCCCGGCGGCCCGGCACCGCCCGGACGGGCCCTGGACCAACCGGGGCGCCCGCCCGCCCGGTCCACCGCCGATCACCGGGCTGCGCGGCGTGGACCACATCGGCTACACCGTCGCCGACCTGGACGAGGCGCTCACCGTGTTCGCCGACGTGCTCGGCGGAGAGCTGCTGCACCGGGGCGTCGAGGCCGACCCCGACGGTCCGGTGGAGGTCGCCGCCCTGCGGATGGGCCCCACCGACAACGTGGAACTGCGGACCTTCGCCCACACCGACCGGGCCGCCCCGCCACCGCGTAACTGCGACGTCGGCGGCCGGCACCTCGCCATCCACGTGCGCGACGTCGACGCCGCCGCGCGCCACCTCGCGGCCCGTCCCGGGTTCACCGTCCTGGGCGCGCCCGAGACCATCGACGACGGGCCGATCGCCGGCGACCGGTGGGTCTACGTGCGCAGCCCGATCGGCCTGCACGTCGAGGTCGTCCGGATGCCCGACGGCGCGCTGCCCTACGAGCGGACCACGGCGGCCCGGCGGGCCCCGGCCGGCGCCCTGAGCTGGACGGACCGGTGACCCGCCCCGCCGGGGTCGACACCGCGCGCCCACGCCGGGGCACCGGCGTCGGGGGCCCGCCGACCGGCCCGACCTTCGGCCACTACCCGGGGAGTTGACGATGTCCCTCGTCCAACCGTCGCATCCGCAGACCCTCGCGTCGGCCGTCGCGGACAGCCTGGTCGTCGCCGCCGACCCACAGGCGCCCGAGTCCAGCATCTTCTACTGGGAACGCGGACGCCCCTACACCCAGGCCGTGGTGGATGCGGTGCGCGACGTCGACGACGCCGAGGTCCGCCGGCTCGCCGAGGCCCTGCTCGCCGACACCCGCAACCCCCAGGCGTACGCCGCCCTGCACCGGGCCCTGACCGCGCTGGCCGCCGCGCCACCGTCGGACACGGTGGCCGCGCTGTTCGCCCACGGCTGGCGGGCCGAGTCCAACTGCCGCCTCGGCAGCCACCTCGGCGCGTTGTACGGCACCCGGCCGGTGCGGCGCTGGGCGTCCTTCGAGGAGCTGCGTGCGCTCCCGCCGGGGCCCCCGCCCGGCGACCCGGCACGGGCCCAGATCCTCGTCGTCGTCCCGTTCCGGGACCGGACGCCCGACCGGACCCGGCTGCGTAACCTGCTCGCCTGCCTCGCCTCGCTGCGCGACCAGTCCGCCCCGCGCGACGAGTACCGGGTCCTCGTCGTCGAGGCCGACACCGAGCCGCGCTCGCAGCAGGTGATCGAGCCGTACGCCGACGACTACCTGTGGGTGCACAAGGACGGCCTGTTCAACAAGTCGTGGGCGGTCAACGTCGGCGTCGTCAACGCCCCCTGCGACCCCGAGGTGGTGTGCATCCTCGACGCGGACGTGCTGGCCGACCGCGACTTCGTCGCCCGCAACGCGCGCAGGTTCAACCGTCCCGGCACCATGGGCCACCTCAGCTACCGCGACATGTGGTGCCTCGACGCCGAGTCCACCGCCCACGCCATCGAGCAGCGGCTGGCCCAGGGCAGCGCCCAGGTCGACCCGGACCGGCTGCGGGCCTTCGTGCTGCGCCGCCCGCCCGGCTGCTGCGTCTGGGTGCGCAGGTCTGCGTTCCTGCGCATCGACGGCATGGACGAACGGTTCGAGGGCTGGGGCGGCGAGGACAACGACTTCAGCTACCGCATGGACACCAACTCGGCGTTCGACTCCTACGACGACCCACTGCTGCACATGTACCACCCGTCGTCGGCGCTGCTGCGCGCCGACGGCGAGCTCATCAACGCCCACATCCCCGCGCTGACCTGGCGGGCCGAGACGCCGATCGGCGACCCGAAGCGCTTCGTCGACGGCGACGCACCCGCTTCCTACACCGGCGAGGTGCGGCTCGCGACCCAGGTCATGACCGGCATCACCGAGTGAGAGGCGAGCAGCACATGACGACCGCGATTCCCACCCTCGACCTGCCGCGCTGGCGGGCGGCGGGCCCGGACGAGCGCGCCCGGACGTCGGCCGAGCTGGACGCCGCGCTCCGGCAGACCGGCATGTTCCTCCTCGCCGGCCACGGCGTGCCGGCCGACCTGACCGCGCGGATGCGCGCCGTCGGCCACGCGTTCATGCGGCTGACCCCGGAGCAGAAGCGCCGGTACGCGGTCAGCCGCCCGTACGACAACGGGTGGCGGGGCCTCGGCGCGCTGCAGGCCAGCGCGGTGGACGGCATGGCCAGCGCCCCCGACCTGCACGAGGCGTACCACATGGGCCCCACCCACCGCACCGGGGACGCGAAGTTCGACTGGCTCTACTACCCGGACAACAAGTGGCCGGCGGAGCTGCCGGAGCTGCGCGAGGTCGCCACCGAGTACACCGGCCACCTCAACCGGCTCGCGCTGGAGGTCCTGGAGGTCCTCGCCGTCACCCTCGGCGTCCCGGCCGACCACTTCACCTCCCGCTCCCAGCGGGCGACGTGGACGCAGAACGTCAACTGGTACCCGCCCCTGACGGCGGTGGGGCGGCTGGAGGAGGGCCAGATGCGGGTCGGGCCGCACGCCGACTTCGGCACCATCACCTTCCTCGACCGGCAACAGGGCGTCGGCGGGCTGGAGGCGTGGAACGCCGAGGACGGCTGGTTCAAGCCCCCGTTCGTGCCCGGCACGCTGGTGGTGAACCTGGGCGACATGATGAACCTCTGGACCGACGGCCGGTGGCGGGCACTGCGCCACCGCGTCCTGGCGCCCCCGGCCAGCGACCCCGACGAGGAACTGGTGTCGCTGGTCTTCTTCTTCGAGGCGGACCCGGACGCCGAGGTGCGCCCGCTGCCCGCGCCCGCCGGCGGCGGCGCGGGCATGGCGCCGGTCATCGCCGGCGAGTCGATCCTGGAGAAGGTGGGGGTCACCCTCACCCTCGCCGACTGACGCGCCACCGACGGCCGGGGGCGGGGCGCGGGCCCCGCCCCGGCCGGATGTCAGCCGGTCGTGGCCGCGACCGGGGCACCGGCCCACACGCAGCGGCCGTCGCGGCAGGTGACCAGCACGGCCACCGGGCCCGCGGTCGCCGGGCCGGTGCCGGCGAACGACCCGTCGTCCTGCCGGGCCAGCGCGATCACCTCGACGGGATCGCCCGGATACACCAGCTCCACCCGGACCGCCTCGGGGTGGGCCCAGCGCACCGCGACCCCGTCCGGGCCGGCGACCGCTGTGCCGGCGCCGCCGTCGTCGCCGGGGGCGGGCGTCGGCGACAGGGCCGCGGGGCCCGACCGCCCACCGGGCCAGGTGCCCGCCACGCACGCGGCGAACACGGCGAGGAACCGGTCGGCGGCCCGGGACCAGGTGAACTCCCGGGCGGTCGCCACGGCCCGCGAGCGGAGCGTGTCCACCAGCGGCGACCCGGCGCGGACCAGCGCCAGCATGCGGGCCAGGCCGTCGTGCACCGCGTCGGTCAGGTCCGGGTCGGCGACCCGGAAGGAGCGGGGCAGGGCGAGGCCCGTCGCCGTCGGCGCGGCCAGGTCGAAGGAGTGCCGGAAGTGGCGCATGCCCCGTTGCGCCGTGGCGACCGGCACGGCGCCGCTGGCCATGGCCTCGCCCATCGCCATCAGGAAGGTGTCCATCTCGAACTTCGCCGGGAACACGCACAGGTCGCTGGAGGCCGCCCAGTCCATCAGCTCCGCGGGCGGCATCGGCCCGGTGCGGATCCGGACCTGCCCGGGGTGGTCGGCGGCCAGCGCGGCGAGGTCGGGGTCCTGCGGCGGGTGCGGGGCCAGGCAGTGCAGCAGCAGGTTGAAGCGCTCGCCCTCGTCCAGCAGCCGCCGCACCCCCCGGAACAGCTCCCGCAGCCCTTTGTGCTCCACCGAGTACCGCCCGTTGTGGTAGACGGTCGGCAGCGCCGGGTCGAGGCCGAGCGCGGTCAGGGTCCGCCGCCGTCGCTCGTCGCCGCGCGCCACGTCCAGCCACTCGTCGCCGATGGCGCACCCGCCGACCGTCAGGCGGTCCGCCCGCGACCACAGCTCGCGGCGGACGGCCAGCTCGGCGAAGAGCTGGGCGAACGGCGTTTCGGCCTGGGTGAGGGCGTGTTCGAGCTGCCCCTCGGAGAGGAAGTCCACCGCGTCCGCCGAGCGGGCCACCAGGGCCAGCGCGCTGATGTAGTCGTGCCCCGGCCGCTGCGGCTGGTCGCGGTAGAGGAGGGTCTGCGGCAGGAACGCCCGCATGGCCCGGTGCAGCGGCGAGTCCAGGGGTGGATCCGCGAGCCCGTCGACGACCGTGGGGTCGGCGCCGAGGTCGCGCAGCAGGGCCCGGGCCTGCGGCGCGTAGACCTTGGTGTTGACCGGCAGGTTCGTCTGCACGGTCGACACGACGGGGAAGCCGTACGCCGACAGCGCCGCGGGCAGCAGGTGGTGCAGGACGGGCTCGTGCAGGTGCACGACGGTCTGCGCGGTTTCCTGGCCGGAGAGGAAGCGGGCGGCGAGGACCTGGAACACCAGCGGCTTCAGGAACGTCGGGTCGGTCCCCTCGGCGCCCGCCGGTGGGTGCAGGGTGTCGGTGTGGCTGTCGAGAATCTCGTTGCTGAGCAGGACCACGTCGATTCCCTCGACGGTCATCTGATAGGCGCGTGCGGATCCGTCCACCGTGACGCCGTCGGGGTGCCCCGGCCATCTGTCGGGGTCGACAGGAATGGTTATCTCGCCGGTGGACCGCCAATCCGTCTCGACGACGTCGTGGTCACGCCGCAGGAGTGGGATCAGCCCGTGCGCCGCGGTCAACGCGGTGACCCGGTGCCCTCGGTCGCGGAACTGCCGGACCAGATTCCACAGGTAGACGGAGGTGCCCGCCTGCACCAGGGAGTCGTCGAATCCGGTGCACTCGAAATGGCATTCGATGATGTGCAAGCGCGGTTCCTTCCAGGTGACATCCGTCCCCGGCGGACAACCGTCAGCGCTCGACCCCCGCTGACGGGACCGGGGCATTGTCCTGCTTTTCGCCGGAGCGGCTCGGTGCACGCATCGCGGTGGCGCCCGCCGCGACGAAAACTGCGAGCACCACGGGAATCCACAACGCCGACGGCAATCCCACCACGGTCGCCGCGGCGCCGATGAGAATAGGCCCGAACAGGAATCCCAGATAGCCGATGCTGACCACGGTCGACAGGGCCCGGCCGGCGCGGCTCGGGTCCTGGTTTCCGGCGGCGGAGTAGACCTGCGGGGCGATGCACGACAGGCCGGCGCCCAGCAGCCCGAACCCGACGACACCGGCGACCGGATGGTGCACCAGCAGGGCCGCGCCGAGGCCGCATGCCGCGAGCGCGCCGCTGAACCGCACCAGGGTGACGGGCCCCAGGGCGCGCACCAGCCGGTCGCCGAAGAGCCGGCCCACCGTCATCATGATCGAGAACGCGGCGAAGCCGTACGCGGCGAAGCCGGGGCTGGTTTCCAGGTTGTCCCGCAGGTAGACGGCGCTCCAGTCGGCCGCCGCGCCCTCGCCGACGAGCGTGCACAGCACCAGCACGCCGAAGAAAACCAGCAGCAGGGACCGGCGGGAGGGCCCCTGCCCGGTGTCCGGTGAGCCAGCGGCGGCCTCCGGGGCGCTCGTCGCGGGCAGCACCCACAGCGCAGCCCAGACGGCCAGCACCAGCACCCCCGCGCCGACGGTGAGGAAGGTGGTGCCGACGCTTGCCCCGCTGCGCGCGAAGAAGCTGCCCACGATCGCCCCGAGGAAACCGCCGATGCTGTAGATGGCGTGGAACGACGACATGATCGGTTTACCCCAGGCCCGCTGGACCTCTAGGGCATTGGCGTTCATCGCGATGTTGAGCGTCCCGTGCGTCGCGCCGAAGAGGAACAGGGCGACGCACAAAACCACCAGGGTGCCGCTGTATCCGGGAAGGACGAGCAGCAGCCCTTCCAGGATCGCCGAGGGGATGAGCACGCGGGTGCTGCCGAAACGGTCGGTGAGTCGACCGAGCAACGCCATGCCGACGATGCAGCCCGCCGCGAAAGCCAGGAGCGCGAAGCTCAACCGGCCGTCACTGAGCCCGAGCTTCTCCTTTACCGCCGGAATCCGCGCGGTCCATACTCCCAGCGCTGTGCCGAACAGCAGGAACGCCAGGGACGTGGCGATTCTTCCGCGACGAATCCGACGGCGGTCGACTGGTGCGTTGTCCACAGGGCCCCCTACCCAAGGCAGGCCCCGACACTACCGTGCCCGCCAGGGATACGCCATGAGGGAGAAAGCGGGGCGTCGTTGGCGTATCCGGGTGACGGGGAATGAACAGGTTGGCGGGAATGGATCGGAGGGCGGGTCGATCCCGGCGTGGGCCAGGACCCGGGCCGGGTCGTGGCCGCCCGCCACGCCGGACGCGCTCGTGGCGCGGCGGCGCGGCCCGTCGCCTTGCTATCCATCGGCGACCATCACTAGATTGGTCGTCGGGCGCCGCCGTGCCGTCGATCGCCGACCGGCCCGACGGCTGATGGTCCGCCCGGAGCCGGGCATCCGCGTCGCGTCGCCGGTCGCGTCGCCATGCGAGCGTTCCCGCAGTTCCCCGTGCCCCCGCCGGCCGTGCCCGTGCGGTGGCACACCCTCGGAAGGAACCCGATGAGGATCTCCCGCGCCCGTCTCACCCCGATCGTCGCCGCCGGGGCGGTCCTGGCCGCCGCCCTGGCCGGCGTCGGCCTGCCCACCGCCCCCGCGACGGCCGCCGCCGGCTGCCGGATCGACTACGTGCCCAACCAGTGGACCGGCGGCTTCACCGCCAACATCCGGATCAGTCCCGGCGACACCGCCGTCAACGGCTGGACCGTCACCTGGACGTGGGGCGGCGACCAGCGGATCACCAACGGCTGGAGTGCCGAGGTCAGCCAGTCCGGTGCCACGGTGACCGCCCGCAACGTCGCCTGGAACGCCTCGGTGCCGGCGGGCGGCTCGACCGAGTTCGGCGTCCAGGGCACCGTCGGCGCGAACACGGCCGGGCCGACCGGGTTCGCGCTCAACGGCGTACCGTGCAACGGCGCGACCCCGCCCCCGACGACGACCGCGCCGCCGACCACCCCGCCCCCGACGACGCCGCCGCCCACCACGCCGCCCCCGACCACGCCGCCCCCGACCACCCCGCCGCCCACGACGCCGCCGCCCACCACCCCGCCGCCCGCCGGCTGCGGCACGGCCGTGCTCTGCGACGGATTCGAGAACCAGACCGGCTCGGTGCCGTCGGGCGACTGGACGGTGGTCAACCCCGACTGCTCCGGCACCGGTACGGCGGCGATCGACACCGCCACGACGCACAGCGGCAGCCGCTCCCTGCGCATCAACGGCACGGTCGGCTACTGCAACCACGTGTTCGCCCGGACCACCCGGGGCCTGAGCACCCTCGGCGCGGTCCGGTACGCCCGGCTCTGGGTGCGGCACACCACCGCCCTGCCCACCTCGCACGTCACGTTCCTGGCCATGGCCGACTCCGCCGACGGCGGCAAGGACCTGCGGATGGGCGGCCAGAACGGCGCGCTGCAGTGGAACCGGGCCTCCGACGACGCGACGCTGCCGGAGCAGAGCCCGTCCGGGGTGGCGCTGAGCCTGCCGCTGGCCACCAACCGCTGGTCCTGCGTCGAGTTCATGGTCGACGGCGCGCAGGGCCGGCTGAACACCTGGGTCGACGGCACGGCGGTCACCGGCCTGACCGTGGACGGCACCCCGACCCACGACATCGACGGGCAGTGGCTCAACCGCACGTGGCGTCCGCAGCTCACCGACCTGCGGCTGGGCTGGGAGAGCTACGGCGAGGGCGCCGACACCCTCTGGTTCGACGACGTCGCGGTCGGACCGAGCCGGATCGGCTGCTGACCGGCCGGGTCGGGCGGCCCGGACCGGGCCGCCCGACCCGCGTTGGCGAGGATTTCACCGCCGCGTGCGGATCCGTTCCACCGCCACCCCTGGCCTACGCCGGCCGCCGTGCCGAGACTGTTCCTCGCGCCGGTCCGCGCGGTCCGGCCCCGCGCCGGGGAGGGCACCATGATCGAGGGGTACGCCTTCGGGCTGCCGTCGTGGCTGAGCATCGCGGATGCCGGCCCCACGGACGCATCGGGGGAGCGGACCGTGTTGCCCGCAGCGCGCGCCCGCAGCCGGGCCGGCCTGTTCACGGCGCTGGTCGGCGCGCTCGACCTGCCCGGCCACGTCGGCCGCAACTGGGACGCGCTCGCCGACAGCCTGCGCGACCGGCTCGACGCCGGCCCGCTGACCCTGGTGGTCGACGAGGCCGCGCAGTTGCTCGCCGACGAACCCGTCGGCCACCTCGGCCTGCTCCTGGCGGTCCTCGGCGGCGCCGCCGGTGACGCCCCGCACCCGCTGCGGGTGGTGCTGCGGGACGCGCCGGAACGCGTGCCGGACGTGCGCCGCCGCACGGCGCGCGCCCTGCCGCGCCGCTGAGCCGGCCGGCGCGCCGCCGCGCCGCCGAGGCGGCCTGCGCACGGCCGCCGCCGCTGAGCGGGTCGCGCCGGAGCCCGCGCCCGCCGGGGCCCGCGCGCTCACCGGCTGGTCGGGGCCCCGGCTTCCACCGGCTGGTCGAGGATCGCGGCGAAGCGTTCCTCGGCGAGGTCGAGCTGGCCGAAGATGTGCTCCTTGACCGCCGGCGCGAGCGGGGTGTCCGACCGGGCGACCAGCTCCCGCAGGACCGGCACCAGCGGGCGGTACTTCGCCGCCAGGGAATGCACCTTCGGCCCGACGGTGTGGATCAACCCGACCCCGTTGTCGGTGAAGTCGGAGACCTTGACCACCCGGGCCCACGGCTCGCGGTCCAGGCTGGCCGCCACGTGCTCCCGGTACTGCGCGTGCCGGTCCCGGCCCGGGTCGTACACCGGATTGGTGACCGCGCCGACCAGCCGCGCGACCCGCGGGCCGAACCGCTCGGCGAGCGCCGCCAGCGCGGCGGCCGTGGGGTCGCCGCCGGCCGCCGGCCCCGCGCGGTGCTGGCCCGCCAGCTCCGCCGGGTGGTCCTCCACCGCGTCGTGCAACAGGCCGGCGACGATCACGTCCGCGTCGCGCACCTGGTAGTGGTGCATCAGCCGGATCGCGACCCGCAGCAGGTGGTTCAGGTACGGCTCGCGCACCCGCCGGTCGTCGCGGTGCAGCTCGGCGGCGAGCTCGAGGGCTGCGGTGAGCCGGGCGCGGGTGTCCTCGTCGAACGCGCCGATCTCCAGCCGGAACCGTTCCCGCAGGCCGGGCTCGCCGTGGATCTCGGTGATCGCGTGCATGGGCATCGAGGCCAGGTACGGCGGGAAGTCCATCCACCACTTATAGCTGATCTTCACCGTCCGTGGGTCTTCCCGTCGGTCTTGTGACGCCGACCGTGGCCCTGCTCAGCGCCGCCAGTTGGGTAGTTGCCGCTCCGACATCTCCCGCCAGAACCTGCGCAGGCCGACATAGTCGCCGTTCTGCCACGGCGCTCGGGCCTCGAATACGTAGCGCAGGCTGGCCAGGTCCCGCTGCCGGGCGCAGAAGCTCTGGTCCATCTCGTGCGGCATCCGCTCGCCCCGGGTGGGCAGCGGGCACAGCCGGAAGTCGCAGTCGTCCAGGCAGGTGGCCCCGGGGTCGCACCGGTCGGTGGCGTGCAGGGTGCGCGACGGCTGCATCGCCGAGCGGTCGTTGGTGAGGCAGGGCGGCAGGTCGCAGCGGTCCGCGCGGGCCAGCCGCTCCTCGCGTTCGGCCAGGGTGTCGCCCCGGTCGGCCAGGTTGAGCAGCAGCATGATGTCGGCGAGCAGCCGCTGCGCCCGGCCGCCGAGAATGCTCCAGCCCATCGAGTCGGGGATCCACAGGCGCTGCTCCCGGCGCAGGTGGTCGGGGACGCTGCACGAACCGACCCGGCTGGCGGTCTCCCGCTCGTCGATCCAACAGTACCGCTCCGGCCGCCGGGTGAGCAGCGCGTACACGCACAGCCGCCCCACCTCCAGCACGAAGGGGTGCGCCCCGCACCGCTCCCGCCCCGGCACCGCCGACCCCGCGATGCGCGTCCAGTGCTGCACCAACCCGTAGGGGTTGGAGCCGCGGCCCCGCCTCGGCAGCGGCTCGGCCGGGTCGTCGGGCAGGGCGAGCAGGGTGAGGGCCTGGAGGAGTGCCAGGTGGCTGTACCAGAAGCGGGAGTTGCGCAGCGCGAACTCGGCTTTCTCGACCAGGAAGCTGCGGTCCCAGCGCGCTCGGCCGACGGGCAACCTCCGCACGTTGGCCGCGAGGCGGAAGCCCTGCGCGAGCGCCATCTCCGAGGTGATCGAGAGCCGCCGGCCCTCGCCGGTGGGGGTTAGCTCGCGCAGCCACTCGGCGAGGGCGACACGGCTGCGGTGGTACCGTTCCTCGCCGGGCACCCCGGAATCGGTGTCCTCGACCGTGGACAGGTGCAGCAGCGGGACGACCCAGCCCCGCACCTGCTGCTCCCGCAGCGCCTTGGGGCCACCCCCGAGGCGCAGGTCCATGGAGCGGGGGCGGAGCAGCTCTGCCGTCGACAGGGCGAGGGTGGCGTCCATGCCGCCGAAGCCCAGCTCCCGCGCGGCGGCCAACCGCACGCGGTACGAGTGCTCGTCGGCGGCCAGCTGGAACAGGTCCGCGTACGGCGGGGCCCACAGCGGCCGGCGCCTGTCGACGGCCCCGTGGCGTCGCCTGTCGGTGATCAACCGGGCGGCCTCTCCCGTCCGCCGCACCACGTCGAGCTTCGCCTCGTCGAGGGGCCGGTCCGGCGTCTCGTGCTGGTAGCTGTGCCACCGCCGGGCCAGTTCGTTGACCAGGCTCGCGTGCCGGGGCTTCAGCGCGCTGGCGTCGATCTCCAGGGCGGCGGCGTAGAACTCGAGCTGCCAGCAGGCGTTCGGTTGGCCGGGAGCCGCCTGCTGGAGCAGGCCCACCATCTTCGCCGCGTCGTCCGGTTGGACGCTGGTCCCGGACAACATCGTGCGCGCCATCGACAGCGTCGTCAGCCTGGGCTTCTGCGCGGTGCGCCGGTCGGCTAGCTCGCGGGAGAGCAGGCGCATCGCGTTCAGGACCTCCCGGCTCGGCTCGGCCCGGACGAGCCGGCTCAGCAGCTTGTTCCGCACGTCGGGATCGACGAGCAGTTGGGCGCCGAGATAGGCCTGCAGGTCGCCGTGCTGGAAGCGGACCCCGTCGCTCTGCGCGTCGACGAGGCCCAGCTCGCCGCCCGCCGTCGCCGCGTGGGTGAGGTCGTCGCGTTCGGCGGGGTTGCGGCGTCCGTCCAGCTTCTGGCGCAGGGTGTCGAACAGGGGCCAGTGGGCGGAGGTCGGGTCCTGCCACCGGTCGTGGTCGGTGAGGTCCTCGTATGTCACCTGGAGGGTGTTGCGCAGGAATCCGGCGCAGGCGAACGCGGCGAGCACGAGCACGGTGTCCTCCCGATCCTGCCGGCTCTGCGCGAAGTCCTCCCGCAGGTAGCCGTCGAGCAGCGCCTCGCGCCACGCCTTGAGCAGCTCCCAGCGGGCCGCGTAGCGGTCGATCGGGCGGCTGGCCGAGTCGGGCTCCGCCTGGTAACCGGAGCGGTGCCGCATCCGGCCCTGCTGGTTGAGGTCGCGGATGATGCGCAGGAACAGTGGGGCGGCGGTGACGTCGGCGGCGTAGACCATGTCGATGACCGGTCCCCAGGCGGCGGGGCCCGACCGGTCGCCCGCCGTCAGCGCGTACTCCAGGGCGGCGCCCTCGCCGAGCGACTCCAGGCCGATCACGATGGCCGGCATGCCGCGCAGCGGGTCGTAGGGGCGCGACGCGATGATCACCGGGAGGTGGTCGTCGGCGGCCTTCGCGATCGCGGTGCGGATCACGCTCTCCCCGCTGTGGGTCTTGTCGGCCTTCGCTGCCTCCTCCAGCCCGTCGGCGAGCACCGCCAGCCGGTTGCCCCAGCGCAGCGTGCGCCACAGCCGGCCGGCCTGGGCGTCGCTGTAGAGCCGGGAGTTGACCTCCTCCAGGAAGCGGTCCCGGGCCAGCTGTTCGAAGTCGAGCTTGTCCTTGTCCTGCGCGTCGTGCAGCCGGATCGGCACCGGGACGATGCCCCGGCGGGCGAGTTCCCTGGTCAGGGCGACCAGCGTGGCGGTCTTTCCGGAGCCGACCCCGCCGACGATGACCGTGGGGCAGCGCACCCGGTTGTCGCGGATCCGCTCGATCAGGACCTGGCACAGCTCGTCGCGGCCCACCACCTGGTCGATGCCGTCGTTGGCGGTGCGCACCAGCTCGTAGGGCCTCTCCTTCGCCCGGCGCTGGTACCAGTGGCGGACGTGGAAGCGGGTGAAGATCCAGAAGACGAGGAAGGTCAGCGCGGCGCCGGTGACCGGGCCGAGGAAGCCGGTGATTGTGGTGCACGCCTTGCCGGCGTCCTCGCCGCCGCACGGGTTGGGCACGCCCGCGGGCCAGCGTATATGGAAGTGCAGCAGGTGGTGGGCGAGCAGGTGGATCAGCGGCAGGAAGAACTGGTTGAGGGCGACCACGCCCAGGACGCAGCCGACGCCCGACACGAGCAGGACCAGCACCCACGGGTAGTGCCACCAGCGCGCGTTCGTCGGGAACCGGCGAGCCTTCGGCGCCTGATCCTGGCGCAACCCGCCGCCCACCGCCACCTGCGTCCGCCTCGACAGACGGGACCACCAGACGCGGGGCGTCAGCAGCCACCCCCGCCAGAGCGGACCGCGCATGCGCCGCACCCCCGTCCGCCGCGCCCACCCGAAGGTGAGCATTGCTCACCACGCGTCCTGCGCCGAGGCTAACCCGTCACTATCGGGAGTGAACCGGCATTCGCGGCATCCGGGCGAGTGGGCAGCGCGGGGTCCTGCCGGCTGCCGACCGGGCAGAATGATCGGGTGGACCGGGTGTTGGCGGTGCTGGTGGCGTTGCCGCCCGCGCTGGTGCTCGCCCTGGTCTTCCTGCTGCCCGCGCTGGAGGCGTCGACGTTCCTGGGGCTGTTCGTGCCGGGGGAGATCGCCGTGCTGGTCGGCGGGGTGGTGGCGCACTCCGGCCGGCTGCCGCTGTGGGCCGTGATCGTGGCCGCGGTGGCGGGGGCGGCGCTGGGCGACCAGGCCGGCTACCTGGTCGGCCGCCGCTACGGTCGCCGGCTGCTGGCGCGTACGCCCCGGCGGTTCGTCCGCTCGGGAGAACTGCGGCGCGCGCTCGATCTGGTGCGCCGCCGGGGCGCGCTCGCCGTGGTGATCGGCCGCTGGGCGGCGGCGCTGCGGGCCCTGGTGCCGGGGATCGCCGGGCTCAGCGGGATGCCGCAGGCCACGTTCACCCTGGCCAACGTGGCCGGAGGGGTGCTCTGGTCGGTCACGGTCGCGGTGCTCGGGTTCCTCGCGGGCGCCTCGTACCGGCTGCTGGAGCGTCGTCTCGGCCTCGGCGGGGAGGCGGTGCTGGCCGTGATCGTGGTGGTGGTGGCGGTGCGGCTGTGGCGGCACCACCGGGCGGCCCGGCGGACCGGTCCGGCGCGCCGGGGCTGACCCCTGCGCGCCCTGATCGGGTGGTCGACGTGCCGGGACGGGGGAGAGAGGGGGCCCCCGCCCCGGCACGCCGAGTCAGGTGAGAAGGGGACCCTTCTCTACCGTATGCGTTAACAAGGGGCCCCTCCTTTCACAGCGGCAGGCGGTTTGCGCCGGCGAGCGCGCCGACCACCAGCGGGACCAGCGGCGCGGGCAGCACCTGGCCGTGGCGCAGGGCCGGCGTCCAACCGGCGTCGGTGCCCAGGTCGGGGTCGTGGGTCGCGTTGTACGCGGCCACCAGGTCGACCGGGCGGGCCCGGTCGCCGTCGGCGCGCACCCAGTTGCCGCGGGTGGTGACGGCGGTGCCGCCCCAGTCGTAGAGCAGGTCCTCGGCGGCGATGCCCGCGCCGAGGGTGAAGTGGTTGTTCTCCACGTACGCGGCGGACTGCACCCCGACGCCGACGGCGTACTCGAAGCCCTCGCCGGAGAGCCGGTACCAGTTGTTGTAGACGTCGACCTGGCCGAACCGGACGCGCGGCAGCCGCTGCAGCACCCGGTCGAACATGTTGTGGTGCAGGGTCACCTTGAGCCGGCCGACGTCCGGGCCGACGGTGTTCGAGGAGCCGATCAGCATGAGCTTGTCCCGGCCGACGAACCGGTTGTACGAGGCGGTGACCAGGCTGGCGGTGTGGGTGATGTCCAGGGAACCGTCGTGCACCTGGTAGGGGCGGCCGAAGTACACCGGCTGCGCGCTGTCGGGGTTGTCGCCGTCGGTGAACGTGTTGTGGTCGACCCAGACGTGTTCGCTGCGGCGCACCGAGACCTGGTCGTACTGGGAGTTCCAGTTGCCGGTCGCGCCGTCGGTCGGCGACCAGGCCGGGAAGCAGTCCCGGGCGTCGTCGAAGGTGAGGTTCCGCAGGATCACGTTGTTCGCGGTGTCGATCATCAGGGTCAGCCCGGTGAGCGTCGCCCCGCGCAGCCCCACGATGGTCGTGTTCGGGCCGACGTTGATCTGGGTCTGCTTCGTCTGGTTGGCCACCGAGCGCACCCGTGCGGCCTCCAGCGGCCCGGTCGGGGGCACCATGCCCCAGACGGCCGGGTCGTACGCGGCCAGGTAGGCCGCCTGCGAGTACTCCGGGTCGGCCAGGTCGGCGCAGCCGAGCAGGCCGCCGTCGGCGGCCTCGAAGCCGTCGATCACGCCGTCGACGACGATCACCTTGGGCGTGGCGTTGGTGCGGTTGGTGGCGTTGTCGCCGCCGAGGGCGTCGACCAGCTCGGCGCGGGTGCGCACGAGGTGGACCTGGTCGGCGGCGGCGGCGGAGCCGCCGGTGGTGCCGACGCCGTCGGCCGCCCAGCCGTCGCCGGCGGGCAGCGTCTGGCGGGCGAACCGTTCGACGGGTCGGGGCACCGGGCCGCCGGCGTCGGCGGGCGCGGCGGCCGCCGCGCCCGGTGTGACCAGCAGGGACAGGGCGACCAGGGCCGCCCCGGGAAAGCGGTGGCGCATGAGGACTCTCCGAAGGGGTCTGTCGGTGCGGCGGATTCCGTAACGGGTACGAAATGCCGGTACGACTGACCGTAAGGAAAATCACTCAAGTGAGTCAATAATTTCTATATGCAGCTATGTTGCATCAAATCGTGACAGGCGGCATTTGCCCGACCGGTCGCGGTCGCGAACGCGGTGGTTGCGCCCGATTTGCGGGTGCGGCAGTCGCCCGTCGTTTGCAGTGCGTTTTCACTGGCCCGGCACCGGGCCCGCCTCAGGCGTCCTCCTCCCTCGTCAGCTCGGTGCGCACCGGCGGCACCGCCCACGGCACGCCCAGCTCCGACAGCAGCGCCCCGGACCCGGCCGCCTCCCGCAGCGCCGCGTTGACGCCGCGCACGGTCAGCACCCGGTCCGGCCCCTGGCCGGTGACGGTCACCAGGTCGCCGCCGAGCAGCGTCGGCTCGGGCGCTGCCTGGACCGCCTCCAGCACGGCCGTGAACGGCGCCGTGCGGGCCAGCGGGGCGATCAGCGGCGTCCCGGCCGGGTCGGCCCGGTGCGCCAGCAGGTTCTCCAGCAGGCCGCGTCGCCCCGGCACCTCGCGGGGCGCGTCGTCGCCGGGCAGCAGCAGCCGGTCCGTCGGATATTCCAGCACCGCCCGCCCGGCCGTGCCGGTCACGATCACCTCCCCGGCGACGAAGTCCTCGCCGGCCAGGGTCACCGCCGCCACGATCGGCGGCCCGGAGCGCGGCACGACCCGCAGGGCCGCCGTGTCGTCCACCTCGATGGGGCGCACCCGGTAGCGCTCCAGCTCGATCGTCGCCGGCCGCACCGGCGCGCCGGTGACGGCCTCGGCCACGGCGAGGCACTGCATCACGGCGTGGGCGAGCGGGTTGGCCAGCGCCCCGTCGAGCACCGGCCGGCCGTGCAGCGTGCGCCGGCCCGCCCAGGGGGCCCGCGCGTAGTAGCCGTCCGAGCGCTGCCAGGCGGCCACCGTGGCGATGCCGGTGACGGTGCCGAGCCGCCCCGCCGTCACCGCCGCCGTCAGCTCGGCCAGCGCCGCCGAGCCGAGGGCCTGGAAGCCGACCTGGCAGGCCCGGCCCGTCTCGGCCACGGCGGCGGCCAGCAGCCGGTGCTCGGCCATCGACAGCACCGGCGGCTTCTCCAGCAGCACGTCCGCCCCGGCGGCCAGCACGTCCCGGGCGATCGGCAGGTGGGTGTGCGGCGGGGTGCAGACCACCACCACGTCCGGCCTCGCCGCCGCGAGCATCGCCGCGTGGTCGGTGAAGACCGCCGCGTCGACCGGCAGCGGCGCCGCCGGCTCCGGCTCGATCGGGCGTACGTCGACAAGCGCGACCAGGCGCACCCGGCCGGCGTCGTGCAGCGGCGCGATCACCCGGCGGTGCCAGCGGCCGTGTCCGTTCGCGCCGATGACCGCCACCCGGGGCGGCGCGCCGGTCGCCCCCGCGCTCACGCCGGCCCCGCCCTCATGCCGCCCCCGCGAGGGTCGCCGTGACCCCGTGCCGCTGCAGGGCGGTCAGCCAGTCGGTGACGTCGGCGCGGACCTCGTCATCGCCGGCCACCTCGGCGGGGAAGACCTCCCGCAGCCCGAACAGCGCCTCGACCACCCCGGCCGGGGTGCCGCCCGCGGTGGCCAGCGCGCCGGTGATCCGCTCGGCGAGCGGGTCGGCCAGCGGCAGCGCCGTGCCGTCGTCGGCGGTCCCGCACACGAACCGCATCCACGCGGCCACCACCAGCGCCGACCAGCGGGCCGACCGGCCCGCCGCGCGCAGGTCCACGATGGTGTGCAGCACCCGTTGGGGCAGCTTCTGCGAGCCGTCCATGGCGATCTGGAGCGTGCGGTGGCGGATCGCCGGGTTGGCGAACCGCGCCAGCACCTCGTCACCGTACGCGACCATCGACACCCCGTCCGGCGGGGTGAAGCTGACCGCCACCTCCTCGGCGACCAGCCGGCGCAGCATCCCGGTCAGCCCGGGCACGCCCAGCGCGTCGGCGACGGTCTCCCGCCCGGCGAGGGCGCCCAGGTAGGCGGTGGCCGAGTGCAGCCCGTTGAGGCCGCGCAGCTTCACCCGCTCCCACTGCCCGGCGTCGTCGGTGAGCACCGCCCCGGCCGCCTCCCACGCCGGCCGACCGCCCGGGAAGTCGTCCTCGATCACCCACTGGCGGTACGGCTCGGCGGCCACGGCCGCCAGGTCGGCGAAGCCCAGCGCGTCACGGGCCGCGGCGAGGGTCTGCGCCGTGCTGGCCGGCACGATCCGGTCCACCATCGTGCCGGGGAACGTGACCTGCTCGGACACCCAGGACAGCACCCGGTCGGACGCGCCGGAGCGGGCCAGCGCCTGCTCGACCAGCCCGCGCAGCCGGGCGCCGTTGGCGGGCAGGTTGTCGCAGCTGACCAGCGCGACCGGCCCAGCGTCGGCCGCCGCCCGGGCGGCCAGCCCGCGCACCAGCAGGCCGGGCACCGTCGTCGGCGGCGCGTCGCCGGCCAGGTCGGCGGCGAGCGCCGCGTCGGGACTCAGCCGCCCGGTCACCGGGTCGAGCTGGTACGCCTTCTCCGTCACGGTCAGGGTGACCACCCGGATCGCCGGGTCGGCCAGCAGCGCGACCACCGCGTTCGGGTCGCTCGCCGCGTGCCGGACCCCGGCCAGGGCCCCGATCACCCGGGTGCTGTCGCCCTCGCCGGACAGGGTGGTCACGCTGAACAGGTTGTCCTGTGCGGCGAGCGTCTCGACGAGGTCGGTGCTGCGCGGGGCGACGCCGACGATGCCCCAGTCGCCGCCGGCCGCGCCGACCGCCTCCTCCGTGTAGACGGCCTGGTGGGCGCGGTGGAACGCGCCGAGGCCCAGGTGCACGATGCCGGCCGGCACGGTGCCGGGGCGCAGCAGCGGTCGGCTGGCCTCGGGCAGCCGGCGCAGCGCGGCCAGCCCGAGGCGGGACGCGCCCACGGTCACCGCCATGCCGGGCCGTCCGGGAAGCGGAACTCGACGATCGACTCGGGGCGCATGGTGGCGCTGTAGCCGGGCGCGGCAGGCAGCAGGTAGCGCCCGTCCCGGGTGCGGACCGGGTCGACGAAGTGCTCGTGCAGGTGGTCGACGTACTCGACCATCCGGCCGTCGAGGCTGGTGCCGACGCGCAGGAAGTCGAAGATGGCCAGGTGCTGGACGTACTCGCAGAGGCCGACGCCGCCGGCGTGCGGGCAGATCGGCACGCCGAACTTCGCCGCCATGACGATCTCCGCGAGCACCTCGTTGACCCCGCCGACGCGGCAGGCGTCGATCTGCATGACGCCGATCGCCTCGGCCTGGAGCAGCTGCTTGAAGATCACCCGGTTGGCGGCCACCTCGCCGGTGGCCACCCGGCACCGGCCGCCGGTCAGCTCGGTCACCGCGCGGGCGATCCGGGCGTGGCCGAGGATGTCGTCGGCGTGCGTCGGCTCCTCGATCCAGTACGGGTCGACCTCCGCCAGCGCCGTCATGTTGGTGATCGCCTCGTCGACGTCCCACACCTGGTTGGCGTCCATCATCAGCAGCGCGTCCGGGCCGATCTCGGCGCGGATGATCCGCGCCCGGCGCAGGTCGTCGGCCGGTGGGCCGCCCACCTTCATCTTCATCGCCCGCCAGCCCGCCGCGTACGCCTCGCGGGTCAGCGCCCGGACCTTCTCGTCGGGATAGCCGAGCCATCCTACCGACGTGGTGTACGAGGGAAAGCCACTCTGCTCTAGCACCGCGAGCCGTTCGTCCCATCCGATCAATCCCTTGTCGAGGATGGTGGCCGCCTCGTCGGGGGTGAGGGCGTCGGTGATGTGGTGGAAGTCGATGCTGGCCACGAGCTCCTCGGTGGGCAGCTCGGCGAGGAACCGCCACATCGGCTTGCCGGCGAGCTTGGCCCGCAGGTCCCACACGGCGTTGACCAGCGCGCCGGTGGCCATGTGGATGACGCCCTTCTCCGGGCCCAGCCAGCGCAGCTGCACGTCGGCGCTGAGCGAGCGCCAGAACGCCACCGGCTCGGCGACGATCTCCTCGATCGTGCGGCCCCGCACGTGGTGGGCCAGGGCCCGCACGGCGGCGCAGGTGATCTCGTTGCCCCGCCCGTTGGTGAAGGTGAAGCCCGCGCCGACCACCCCGGCGTCGGTGCCCAGCTCGACGTACGTCGCCGAGTAGTCGCCCTTGTTGATCGCGTCCGAGCCGTCGCCGGCCGCCGCGGTCGGGAAGCGCACGTCGTGCACGTCGACGGAGGTGATCCTGACACTCACAGCTGTTCCCCGATCTTGTAGACCCTCTTGGGCAGGCGGTAGGCGAGGTCGACGATGGTTTCCGCGGCCTCGTCCTCGGTCAGCCGGTGTTCGGCGACCAGCCGGGCGAGGAAGCCGGCGTCGACGCGGCGGGCCACGTCGTGGCGCACCGGGATGGAGCAGAACGCCCGGGTGTCGTCGACGAACCCGGCCGTGTTGTAGAAGCCGGCGGTCTCGGTGACCGCCTCCCGGAACCGGCGCAGCACCTCGGGGGAGTCCAGGAACCACCAGGGCGCGCCCAGGTAGAGGGCCGCGTAGCCGCCGGCGAGCGGGGCCAGCTCCCGGGTGAAGGTGTACTCGTCGAGGGTGTAGACCACCACCCGCAGCCGGGGGTCGTTGCCGTGGGCGTCCAGCAGCGGGGTGAGCGCGTGCAGGTACTCGGTGGCCTGCGGGATGTCCCCGCCGACGTCGCGGCCGTGCCGGGCGTACAGCCAGCGGTTGTGGTTGCGCACCGAGCCGGGGTGCAGCTGCATCACCAGGCCGTCGTCGAGCGACATCCGGGCGAACTCCAGCAGCATGTGCGCCCGGAACGCCTCCGCGTCGGCGGCGTCGGCCGTGCCGCGCAGGCCCCGCTCGTACAGCGCCGCGGCCTCCCGGGCGTCGAGGTCCAGGGTCTGCGCGGTCGGGTGGCCGTGGTCGGAGCAGGTCGCGCCGGCGGCGATGAACGCCTCCCGGCGCCGCCGCAGGGCGGCCAGGAATCCGGCGTACGTGCCGGTGTCCTCCCCGGCGACCGCGCCGAGCCGCTCGACGTTGCCGGCCCAGTTGTCGAACTCCATGTCGACCACGTTGTCCGGGCGGAAGGTGGTGACCACCTTGCCGCCGGGGCCGCCCCAGCCGTCGGCGGCGAGCTTCGCGTGCTGGGCCAGGTCGTCCAGGGGCGACTCGGTGGTGGCCAGCACCTCGATGTTGAACCGGTCGAACAGGGCCCGGGGCCGGAACTCGGGCTCGGCGAGGCGGGCCGCGACCTGGTCGTACACGGCGTCGGCGGTGGCGGGCGACAGGGGGGTGTCGACCCCGAAGACCTCGGTGAGGGTCTGCTCCAGCCACAGCCGCGACGGGGTGCCCCGGAACAGGTGCCAGCCGTCGACGAAGCGCCGCCAGATCTTCCTGCCGTCGGTCTCCACCGGGCTGCCGTCCACCGTGGGGACGCCCAGCTCGGCCGGGGGCACGCCCTGGCTGAGCAGCATCCGGGTCAGGTAGTGGTCGGGCACGATGATCAGCCGGGAGGGGTCCGGGAAGGGCCGGTCCTCGGCCAGCAGGGCCGGGTCGACGTGCCCGTGCGGGGAGATGATCGGTTGCTCCGCCGCCAGCGCGTACAGCTGCCGGGCCAGCGCGCGCAGGCCCGGGTCGGCGGGGAGGAGCAGGTCGGGTCGGGAGGTGGTCGGCACGTCGGATGGCTCCTCGGATGCGGTCGATGGTGCGGGGACGGGCCGGCGGGGCCGGGCAGCGCCGGCCGGCCCCGGCGGGGCGGGCCGCTGAGGCGGCGCGCCCCGGGCGCGGTCGGTCAGGGCAGGGAGAGCAGGTCGGCCACCCGGACGGCCTGGCCGGTCTCGAAGGACCGGTTGGCGGCCAGGCCGGTGAGCAGCGCGAGGGCGCCGTCGCGGGCGGTGGCCGCCCGGCGCAGCGGGTCCGTCGCGCCGCCGAAGAGCACCTGCGTCATGCGGGCGTCCGCGCCGCCGTGGCCCTGCCGGGTGTAGCCCTCGACCTCGATGCGCTGCGGCGGCTGCCAGTAGGGGCGCAGCGTGAGCGTGGCCGAGCCGCCCTCGGCGGCGGCCTCGGTGCCGTGCAGCGCCGCGCCCTTGAGCGCGCCGGCGGCCTGCGGGCTGACGAACTCGCTCTCCACGACCTCCAGTTCGAGGCGGCCCCGGCTGCCGTTGACCATCACCCGGTAGCCCTCCCAGGGGGCGTACGCGGTGAGGTGGTAGGTCATCGTCGCGCCCGTGGAGTAGCGGGCCAGCACGGCCATGTCGTCCTCGATGGTGACGCCGGGGGCGAAGACGTTCTGGTCGCGGTGGTAACCGTCCTCGGCCTCGGCGTCGAGGTACAGCTCGCGCAGCCGGGGGTGCTCGGCCATTCGCAGCGCGAACGGGTCGTCGGCGGCGGCTGGGGCGTCGTGCGCGCGGGCGTAGTCGCGGGCGTAGCCGTGCCGGCGGCCGGCGTCGCCGTAGAAGAACAGCCGGCCGGCGGCGTAGACCTCGACCGGGGTGGCGTCGAGCCACCAGTTGACCAGGTCGAAGTGGTGGCTGGCCTTGTGCACCATCAGCCCGCCGGAGTTGGCCTTGTCGCGGTGCCAGCGCCGGAAGTAGTCCGCGCCGTGGCGCACGTCGAGCAGCCACTCGAAGTGCACCGACCCGATCTCGCCGACCGCGCCGTCGGCGAGCAGCCGGCGCAGCTGCTCGTGCAGGGGGTTGTAGCGGTAGTTGAACGCGACCGTGACGTGCCGGCCGGTCTCGGCGACCGCGTCCAGGATGCGCCGGCAGCGCGGGGCGTCGACGGTCATCGGCTTCTCCGAGACCACGTCGCAGCCGGCGTGCAGGGCCGCGACGATGTACTCGTCGTGGGTGGCGTCGACGGTGGTGACCAGCACCGTGTCGACCCGCTCCTTGGCCAGCATCGCGGCGAACTCGTCGGCGCGGTACGTCGGCACCGGCGCGTGGCCCAGTTCGCCCAGCCACCGGTTGTGCGCGTCCATGCGGGCCTGGTTGACGTCGGCGAACGCGACCAGCTCGGCGGTGTCGGCGTGGTCGCGCACCAGCGCCCGGACGAACATCTCGGCCCGGGCGCCGGTGCCCACCACCGCGTGACGGGTCCGTCCACCGGTTCTCGAAGACATCGCGGGGGCCTCCTGGCTGGCTGCAAAGGTTTGCAGTGAAGAAACCACGATCGATCGCGGCGCGTCAACGACGGAAACAAAATCCGCGTGCCTTGCCCCATTTTGGCAGCATACGAACGCATGGTGCGTGCCCGTTCGAAACCTGGTCGTAATCTTCGAGCGTTGACACTGGAGCAACCGTTTGCATTAATTGGCGGCACCCACGTGACCGCAGCCACACCGGACGAAAGGGCCGCCGTGCCAGTCACCATCAGGGACGTCGCGCGGGCCTCCGGCGTGCACATCTCGACGGTATCCCGCACGTTCTCCGCGCCGCACCTGGTCAACCCGGAAACCCGGGTCCGGGTGCTGGCCTGCGCGGAGGACCTGGGCTACCGGCCCAACCGCGCCGCGCGGGCCCTGATCACCGGCCGCACCCACAACATCGGCCTGATCATCGCCGACATCGCCAACCCGTTCTTCCCGCCACTGATCAAGGCGGCGGAGGGGCAGGCCCGGCACCGCGACTACCACATCTTCGTCGCGGACACCAACGAGGACCCGATGGCCGAGGAGGAGCTGGTCCACGCCCTGGCCAAGCAGGTCGACGGGGTGCTGCTGTGCAGCCCCCGGATGAGCAACAGCCTCATCGAGCAGCTCAGCCGCGAGGTCCCGCTGGTGGTGATAAACCGCCAGGTGACCGGCCTGCCCTGCGTGGTGATGGACGTTGGTCAGGGCGCCCGCTCGGCGATCGAGCACCTCGCCGGCCTCGGCCACACCGCGATCGGCCTGCTCAGCGGGCCGCGCGGCTCGTGGACCAGCCGGGAGATCCGGCGGGCGGCCGCCGCCGCGGCCCGGGCCGGCGGTGCCGAGCTGACCGTCCTCGGGCCCAACCCGCCCACCGAGCACGGCGGCCTCGCGCTGGCCGAACACGTCCAGCGCAGCGGCGTCACCGCCGTGCTCGCCTACAACGACCTGATGGCGATCGGGCTGATCGAGGGCCTCGACGCCCTCGGCGTCCGGGTGCCACAGGACGTCAGCGTCGTCGGCATCGACGACATCGCCCTGAGCCGGCTCACCCGGCCCAAGTTGACGACGGTGGCCACGCCTACCGCGGCCGCCGGCCGGACGGCCGTCGACATGCTGCTGCAACAGGACACCGACGCGCCGCGGGGACCGCGGGGCGCCGGCAGGGGCACGGCAGTCGGCGCCCGTCGCACCACCGCACAGGTAATGCTCCAGACCGAGTTGGTCATCCGCGACTCCACCGGACCCGCTGCAGGGACCGGTAGCCCCGGTGCCGTCCGTGTCGGCCCGGATCCGCATCGCCCTGCGGACCCGGGCCGCCCGAGGGCGGCCACCGGTGGCGCTGTCGCCTCCTAACGCCAAGGAGTGAGCGCACATGCACCCCGCCACGCCCCCCACCGCCGGCGCACCCGCCGGGCGTTCCCACCGTACTCCCCGCCGTCGGCTGCTGCGCGGGCTCGTCGCCCTCGCCGTGGCCGCGCCGTTGGTCCTCGGCGCCGCCGCCTGCGGTGACGACGACTCCGCCGGCGACGACGGCAAGGTCAAGCTCTCCATCTTCTGGTGGGGCGGCGAGGCCCGCGCCAAGCTGACCGAGGACGCCCTCGCCCTCTACACCAAGAAGAACCCGAACGTCACGTTCGAGAAGACCTGGCAGGCCAACCAGGGCTACTTCGACAAGCTGGCCACCCTCACCGCCGGCGGCAACCCGCCGGACATCTTCCAGATCGACGACAACTACCTCGCCGAGTACGCGGCCCGCAACACCACGCTCGACCTGACCAGCTACTCCGACTCCGGCAAGCTCGACGTGTCGAAGTTCCCCAAGAGCCTCTGGCAGTACGGCGTGGTCGACGGCAAGCTCGCCGGCCTGGCCGCGGGCGAGAACACCCAGGGCCTGGTCTACAACAAGACCCTGCTCACCAAGAACGGCCTCCCGGAGCCGACCACCGGCATGACCTGGGAGGAGCACATCGCCTGGGCCGAGCAGGTGGCGAAGAAGACCAAGATCCCCGGCACCATGGACCCCAGCGCCGACTACAAGGCGTTCTGGGTGTGGCTGCGCCAGCAGGGCAAGGACATGTACAAGGGCACGGAGCTCGGCTTCACCGTCGAGGACGTCACCAAGTGGTTCGAGCTGTGGAAGGGCGCCCGCGACCGGGGCGCGACCCCGACCCCGGACGTGATCCACGAGGGCAACGCCACCGACATCACCAAGCAGCTCGTGGTCACCGGCAAGGCCGGCACCTCCTGGGTCTGGGTCAACCAGATGCCGGAGCTGAAGAAGAACACCAAGGACGAGCTGGGCGTGGTCGCCTACCCGGGTGACCCGAGCGCCCAGTGGGCCCGCGCCTCCATGTACTGGTCGGTGTTCAAGGGCAGCAAGCACAAGGACATCGCCGTCGACGTGCTCAACTTCCTCGCCAACGACCCGGAGGCCGTCAAGATCCTCGGCACCGACCGGGGACTGCCGTCCAACCTGGACCTGCGCCGCGTCGTCAGCGACGACACCACCGACCCCGCGATGAAGCAGTCGATCGCGGTGGAGACCGAGCTGGCCCAGAAGTTCGGCCAGTCGCCGCAGGTGCCGATCAAGGGCCACAGCAAGGTCCGCGCCGAGCTGATCAAGGCGGCCGAGGAGGCGCAGTACGGCCGGCTCGCCCCGGCCGCCGCGGCGGCCCTGTTCATGGACGCCTGCAAGTCCGCCATCGCCTGAACCGCCGCACACGCTCGGAAAGGAGCCGGCTCGTGGCCCTGACCACGGTGCCCGACCCGACCCGACGCGGCACCGGATCCGCCCGCGCCCACGCCCCCCACGGCGTGGCCGGGCGGATCCGGCAAAGCGAAGGTCTCGCGGGGTACGTCTTCCTCTCGCCCTGGCTCATCGGACTGATGGCCATCACGGCGATTCCCATGCTCTTGTCCCTCTACCTCAGCTTCACCAACTACGACATCCTCACCCCCTTCTCGGAGGTCGAGTGGGTGGGCTTCGCCAACTACGAGCGGATGTTCACCAGCGATCCCTCGTACTGGCACGCGGTGCGCGTCACCCTGACCTTCGCCCTGGTGGCGGTGCCGCTGAAGCTCGCCGCCGCGCTCGGCGTGGCGCTGCTGCTCAACCGGGCCTGGCGCGGGGTCGGGCTGTTCCGCAGCCTGTTCTACCTGCCGTCGCTGCTCGGCGGCAGCGTCGCGCTGGCCATCGTCTGGGTCAACATGTTCAACCGCGACGGCGCGTTCAACTCGATGCTGGCCCTGTTCGGCATCGAGGGCAAGCCCTGGGTCAACGACCCCGACTGGGCGCTGGAGACGCTGATGGTGCTCGCCATCTGGCAGTTCGGCGCGCCCATGGTGATCTTCCTGGCCGGGCTCAAGCAGGTGCCGACCGAGCTGTACGAGGCCGCGTCCGTGGACGGGGCCGGCAGGTGGCGGCAGTTCCGCGCCGTCACCCTGCCGATGCTCTCCCCGGTCATCTTCTTCAACCTGGTGCTGGAGACCATCAACGGCTTCCAGGGCTTCACCGCGGCCTTCGTGCTCAGCAACGGCACCGGCGGCCCGGTCGACTCCACCCTGATGTACACGCTGAACCTCTACATCAAGGGCTTCACCGACCTGGAGATGGGCTACGCCTCGGCGATGGCCTGGGTCTTCCTGATCGCCATCGGCGTCATCACGGCGGTCTTCTTCAGCACCGGACGGTTCTGGGTGCACTACTCCGACGGGGAGGACCGGTGACGACGGCTACCGCAGAAGCGCCGGTGACCGGGCCGCGCCGCCCGCGCGCCGGACGGGGGCAGGCCGTCCGCCTGCTCGTCCTGATCGCGATCGTGGTGGTCGTGCTCTACCCGCTGTTCTGGATGATCGGCACCTCGGTCAAGAGCCAGGAGGAGATCGTCAGCAACATCGGCCTGCTGCCGAAGGAGTTCACCCCCGGCAACTACGTCGACGGGTGGACCAACTTCGACCTCAGCTTCGGCCGCTTCTTCCTCAACAGCGCGATGGTCAGCCTGCTGACCGTCGTCGGCAACGCGGTCTCCTGCCTGCTCGCCGCGTACGCCTTCGCCCGCCTGCGGTTCCGGCTGCGCGGGATGTGGTTCGCGATCATGATCGGCACCCTGCTCCTGCCGGGGCACGTGCTGATCGTGCCGCAGTACATCCTGTTCCGCAGCCTCGGGCTGGTCGGCGGCGAATGGCCGTACCTGCCGCTGCTGATCCCGCAGTTCCTGGCGACCGAGGCGTTCTTCGTCTTCCTGATGGTGCAGTTCATGCGGGGCATCCCGCGTGAGCTGGACGAGGCCGCGAAGATCGACGGGGCCAGCGCGTTCGGCATCTTCCGGCACGTCATCCTGCCGCTGAGCCGCCCCGCGCTGGTCACCACCGCGATCTTCTCGTTCATCTGGACGTGGAACGACTTCTTCCGGCAGCTGGTCTTCCTGTCCAGCCTGGAGGACTACACGGTGCCGGTGGCGCTGACCCTGTTCATCGACTCGACCAGCCAGAGCGCGGTCGGCCCGATGTTCGCCATGTCGGTGCTGTCCCTGCTGCCGGTGTTCCTGTTCTTCCTGGCCTTCCAGCGGATGCTCGTCGAGGGCATCAACACCAGCGGCCTCAAGGGATGAACGCCGTGCCGCAGGACGTGCCGGCCCGCCGGGACTGGCGGGACGTGCTCCGCGACGCCGCCGACCTGGCCCTGGTCGGGTTCGCGCTGGTGGTGGGCGCGCTGCCGGTGGTCACCGCCGGCGCCGCGCTCGCCACCGCCAGCGCCGCCGTGCACGACCGGATCACCGACGGCGGCTGGCCCGACGCACGGACCACGCTGCGCCGGTACGTGCGGGGGTTGCCGGCCGGCGTGCCGGTCACCCTCGCCGTGCTGGCCGGCGCGGTCCTGCTCGGGGCGGACCTGGCCGCGCTGGCCACCGGCCGGGTTCCCGGCGGGGCGCCCGCGTTGCTGGTCACCGGCGTCGTCACGGCGGCCCTGGCCGGATACGCCGGTCTCGTCGTCGTCGAGGTCGGGCGAGCCGGCGGGCGGGGGTGGCGGGCCGCGGCCCGCGCCGCCGCCCGCGCCTGCCTGGCCCGCCCAGGCGGCTGGGCGGCGGCCAGCGGCGTGTGCTGTGTGGCCGGTGTCCTGACCGCGCTGGTCATCCCGGTCGCGCTGCCGATCCTCGCCGGGTACGCTCTGGCCGCCCTGCACGCGGTCGCCCGCCGCCCCGCCGTCGCCGTGGAGCCCTCGTGACCGACCAGCACCCCCGCCCCCGCACCGACGACGCGGGCCCCGGCAGCCCCGACGACCCCCGGCTGCGCGTCGGCGGCGTCGAGGTGGCCCGCTACGTGCTCGCCCCCGACCTCGACGCCACGCACGGCCCCCGCCCCTACCTGCACCCGGTGCGGACGCTGGGCGGGACGGTGGTGACCGACGAGCTGCCGGCCGACCACGTCTGGCACCTCGGGGCGTCCCTGGCCGTGCAGGACGTCGCCGGCACCAACCTGTGGGGCGGGCGCACCTACGTGCGCGACGCCGGCTACACCTGGCGCGACGACCACGGCCGGATCGTCCACACCGGATGGGACGAACGCGCCGACGACGTACTCGCCCACCGGCTCCAGTGGCGCGACCCGGCCGGCGCGGTGCTGCTCACCGAACGCCGCCACCTCGCCGCCGCCCCGGTGCCCGGCCACCCCGACGCCTGGCGGCTGGACCTGCGGTACGCCCTGACCGCCCCCGCCGACCGGGACGTCCCCCTCGGCAGCCCCGCCACCAACGGCCGCCCCGGCGGCGCCGGCTACGGCGGGTTCTTCTGGCGGGCGGTAGCCGCCGAGCCGCCGCACGCCTTCACCGCCTCCGCCGACGGGGAGGAGCACGTCAACGGCAGCGCCGAGCCGTGGGTCGCGCTGACCGGCACCGGGCCGGGCGGCGGCGCGTACACTCTGGTCTTCACGGGCCTGGGGCCCGGCGACCGGTGGTTCGTGCGCACGGCGATGTACCCGGGGGTCTGCGTGGCGTTCGCCTTCGAGACCCCGGCCGTGGTGCCGGCCGGCGGCAGCCGGCACGGGCGGCACGGCGTCGTCGTGGCCGACGGGGTCCTCGACCGCGACGCGGCCGCCGCCCTGGCCGCCACCGAAGCGGCGGTACGGGCGTGACGGGCGGGCCCGGCCCCGAGGTGGTCACCGTCGGCGAGACCATGGTGGTCATGTCGCCGACCGACGCCGCGCCGCTGGAGCGTGCCGACCGGCTCCGGCTCGGCGTCGGCGGCGCGGAGTCCAACCTGGCCATCGGCCTGGCCGGGCTCGGCCACCGGGTGGCCTGGGTCAGCCGGGTCGGCGACGACCCGTTCGGGCGGATGGTGCTGCGCGAGGTCGCCGGCGGGGGCGTCGACGTCGCCTCGGTCGCGCTCGACGCGCACGCGCCGACCGGCGTCTACTTCAAGGACCCCCGGCCGGAGGCCACCGGCGTGCACTACTACCGGGCCGGCTCGGCCGCGTCCCGGCTCGGCCCCGGGGCGCTGGACGACCCGCGCCTGGCCGGCGCGCGGCTGCTGCACCTGTCCGGCATCACCCCGGTGCTGTCGGAGTCCTGCCGTGCCCTCGTGGCGCACGCGGTCGACGACCGGCCGCTGCGCGGCGCGCTGGTCAGCTTCGACGTCAACCACCGGCCCCGGCTCTGGCCCGCCGACCGGGCCGCCGACGTGCTGCGCGACCTCGCCGACCGGGCCGACATCGTCCTCGTCGGGTTGGACGAGGCCGAGCGGCTGTGGGGGACCGCCGACCCGCAGGCGGTACGCCGGCTGCTGCCCCGCCCCGCGACGGTGGTCGTCAAGGACGGGGCCGTCGGCGCGACGGCGCTGCCGCGCACCGGGCCGGCGGTGTTCGTGCCGGCGCTGCGCGCGCCGGTGGTGGAACCGGTCGGGGCGGGGGACGCCTTCGCCGCCGGCTACCTCTCCGCCGTGCTGCGCGGGCTGGACCACGCCGCCGCGCTGCGTTGCGGCCACGTCGTCGCGGTCCGGGCCCTCGCAGTGCCCGGCGACTGCGCGCCCCCGCCCCGGCGGCGGGACCTCGACGGGGTCGTGGCCCTGACCGCCGACGGGTGGGCGGCGCTCGACCCGGTGGGGGCCGGCCTGCTCGACGGCCTGGCCGGCGCATCTGCCGACGGATCTGCCGGCGGCGACGGCCCGGCCGGCGACTTGGCCGGCGGCGACGATCTGGCCGGCGACCTGGCCGACGGCGGCGGGACGGCCGTCGCCGACGACGGGGGCGCACACGTGGGGACCGGCGCGGCCGGCCCCGGAAACGGAAGGGGCAGCCGGTGACGGCGCACGACTTCGCACCGATCTTCGCTGGCGCGCGGGTCATGGTGATCCTCCGCGACCTGCCGCCGCAGGAGACGGTCCGGCTCGCCAACCGGGCCTGGGACCTCGGCATCGACGTGGTGGAGGTGCCGGTACGCACCCCCGAGGCGGTGACCGCGCTGCGCGCGGCCGTGGAGGCGGGGCGGGAGCGGGACCGGATCGTCGGGGCGGGCACCGTGTTCACCCCGGCGCAGGTCCGGCAGTCCGCGTCGGCCGGCGCGGCGTTCACCGTCGCGCCCGGGCTCGACCTCGCGGTGGCCGACGTGGCCCTGACCTACGGGATCCCGCACCTGCCCGGGGTGGCCACCCCGACCGAGGCGCAGCGCGCCCGCGACCACGGGCTGACCTGGCTCAAGGCGTTCCCGGCGGTGAGCCTCGGGCCGCAGTGGTTCAAGGCCGTCGCCGGGCCGCTGCCCGAGTTGCGCTTCGTCGCCACCGGCGGCATCGACGCCGGCAACGCTGCCGACTTCCTGGCGGCCGGCGTCAAGGTGGTGGCGGTCGGGTCGGCCCTGTCCGATCCCGCCCAGATCGACCGCCTCGCGGAGCTGGCCCGGGGCGACCGGGCAGCCTGACCGACCGGCGTGGCGTGCGGCGGCCCTCGGCGGCGGCCCTTGGCGGCGGCCCTCGGCCGAGGCGGCCACCCTGACCGGGCGGGGCGGGCCGTGATGGCGGGCGGAGGCGGGTTGATGGCGGGCGGGGCCGGGTTGATCGACTCCATGCCGGCGACATTGCGGTATCCCGGCGAGTTGATCGCGCGATGTCGCCGACATGGCGGCCGGGCCTGAGCCCCGCCCCGGGCGCGGCGGGCCGGCCTGAGCCCTGCCCGGGGCACGGCGGGCCGGGCCGGGTCAGGCGGGGGCCGGGCCGGTGCTGTCCCGGCGGACCAGCTCCGCCGGCAGGGTCTCGACGCGGGGGCTCCCGCTGGTCGGGTCGAGGGCGAGGGCCATCGCCCGCACCCCCATCTCGACCAGGGGCAGCCGCACCGTGGTCAGCGTGGGGGTGACGTCGGCGGCGATCGGCATGTCGTCGAAGCCGAGGACGGAGACGTCCTCGGGCACCCGCACGCCGCGCGCCCGCAGCAGGGCGAGCGCGCCGACGGCCATCGAGTCGTTCAGCGCCACGATCGCGGTGGGCGCGGGGCTGGTGTCCAGCAGCTCGGCCGTGGCCCGGGCCCCGCCGTCGCGGTCGAAGTCGGCGTACCGGATGCGTTCGTCGGGCAGTTCGACGCCCTCCTCGGCGAGCGCCCGCCGCAGCCCGGTCAGCCGGTCGGTGATGGTGGTGAGCACCCGGGGGCCGGCGACCACGCCGACGCGCCGGTGCCCGAGGCGCAGCAGCTCCCGGCCGATCAGCTCGCCGCCGGTGGCGTTGGCCGGCATCACCGCGTCGCCGAAGTGGTCGTGCCGGCCGATCACCGCGACCCGACCGCCCGTCGCCTCGTACGCGGCGAGCTTCTCGTTGAGCATCGTGGTGAACGCGGCGTCGTGGTAGCCGGACCCGGCGAGCACGATCGCGGCCACCTGCTGGCCGCGCAGCAGCTCCACGTACTCCAGCTCGCGGACGGGGTCGCGGTAGCTGTTGCAGATGATCAGCAGGCGGCCCCGTTCGGTGGCGACCCGTTGCAGGCCCCGGGTCACCTCGGCGAAGTACGGGTCGGAGACGTCGTGGACGACGACGCCGACCACGCTGCGCTGCGGCCGGGCCAGCAGTTGGGCGTGCGCGTTCGGCACGTACCGCAGGTCGGCGACGGCGCGTAGCACGCGTTCGCGCAGCTCGTCGGCGACCGGCTTGCTGCTGCCGTTGATCACCCGTGACGCCGTGGCGGGGGAGACCCCCGCCCGCCGCGCGACATCGGCCAGCGTCGCCATCCGCCGCCCCTCATGGTCCGCCCGCGCGGCCGGACCCCGCGCGGTCGCGGACAGGTTACCGCAGTCGCAACGGAAAGCCCTTGCCCTGCGGGGCGGCGGCCCCCTACGCTCCCAGGAAAGCGCTTGCCTGGCGCGACGGCCGTCCCTGCCCGCCGGGCGGGTGCCGGCCGCCCGAAGAGAGGGAAGAGAATCATGAGCCGTAGGCCGATAGGGATCATCGTCAATGGCGTCACCGGCCGGATGGGCTACCGCCAGCACCTCGTCCGTTCGCTGCTCGCCATCCGCGAGGAGGGCGGGGTGCCGCTGGCCGACGGCACCCGCATCTGGCCCGAGCTGATCCTGGTGGGGCGTAACGAGAGCCGGCTGCGCGACATCGCCGAGCGGCACGGGCTCACCGACTGGACGACCGACCTCACCGCCGCGCTCGCCCGCGCCGACGTCGACGTCTACTTCGACGCCCAGCTCACCCAGCAGCGGGAGAAGGCCGTCCGCCAGGCCATCGACGCCGGCAAGCACATCTACACCGAGAAGCCCCTGGCCGAGGACAGCGCCGCCGCCGTCGAGCTGGCCCGCGCCGCCGACGCCGCCGGCATCCGCACCGGCGTGGTGCAGGACAAGCTGTTCCTGCCCGGCCTGCGCAAGCTCAAGCGCCTCATCGACGGCGGCTTCTTCGGCCGCATCCTCTCCGTGCGCGGCGAGTTCGGCTACTGGGTCTTCGAGGGCGACTGGCAGCCCGCCCAGCGCCCGTCCTGGAACTACCGCGCCGAGGACGGCGGCGGCATCGTGATGGACATGTTCCCGCACTGGCACTACGTGCTGGAGGAGCTGTTCGCCCCGGTCCGCGCCGTCACCTGCGTCAACGCCACGCACATCCCGCGCCGCGTCGACGAGGCCGGCCGCGCCTACCCGGCCACCGCCGACGACGCCGCGTACGGCATCTTCGAGCTCGAAGGCGGGATCATCGCCCAGCTCAACTCGTCGTGGGCCGTCCGGGTGCACCGCGACGAGCTGGTCGAGTTCCAGGTCGACGGCACCGAGGGCAGCGCCGTCGCCGGCCTGCGCAACTGCCGCGTGCAGCACCGCTCGGTCACCCCGAAGCCAGTGTGGAACCCGGACCTGCCCTCCGGGGAGAGCTTCCGGTCCCAGTGGAGCGAGGTGCCGGACAACGACGAGTTCGACAACGGCTTCAAGGTGCAGTGGGAGGCGTTCCTGCGGCACGTGGTGGCCGGCGAGCCGTTCCCGTGGGACTTCATGGCCGGCGCGCGCGGCGTGCAACTCGCCGAGCTGGGCCTGCGCTCCGCCCGCGAGCACCGCCGCCTCGAGATCCCGGAGCTGGGCCGATGAGCGGCGACGTCGTCCTGCCCGACGGCACCCGGCACCGGCTCACCGGCAGCGGCGCCTTTCCCCGCCCCGCCGCCCCGGCGACCTCCCGCATCGCGTACGCCGCCGCGCACGTGGTGGCCGACCCGCGCGCCGAGAACGTCCCCGGCGCCCCGGCCGCCGTCGACTGGGACCGCACCCTCGCCTTCCGGCGCCACCTGTGGTCGTACGGGCTCGGGGTCGCCGAGGCCATGGACACCGCGCAGCGCGGCATGGGCCTGGACTACCCGGCGACCCGCGAGCTGATCCGGCGCAGCGCCGCCGAGGCCCGCGCGGCCGGCGGCCGGATCGTCGCCGGGGTCGCCACCGACCAGCTCCCCGTCGGCCCGGCCAGCATCGCGCAGATCCGCGACGCCTACGCCGAGCAGCTCGCCGAGGTGCTCTCCGCCGGGGCCCGGCCGGTGCTGATGTGCAGCCGGCACCTCGCCGCCGCCGCCCGCGGCCCCGAGGACTACCAGCAGGTGTACGCCCACCTGCTGGCCGCCTCCGACCAGCCGGTGGTGCTGCACTGGCTCGGCGACATGTTCGACCCGGCGCTGACCGGCTACTGGGGCTCGGCCGACCTGGACCTCGCCGCCGACGCCGTGCTGGACCTGATCAAGGACCACGCCGAGAAGGTCGACGGGATCAAGGTTTCCCTGCTCGACGCCGACCGGGAGGTCGCCCTGCGCCGCCGGCTGCCCGCCGGGGTGCGCCTCTACACCGGCGACGACTTCCACTACCCGGAGCTGATCCGGGGCGACGAGGCGGGCCACTCCGACGCGCTGCTCGGGGTGTTCGCCGCCATCGCGCCGGCCGCCGCCGCCGCGCTGGCCGCCCTCGACGCCGGCGACCTCACGACGTACGACGAGGTCTTCGCCCCGACCGTGCCGCTGGCCCGGCACCTCTTCGCGGCCCCGACCTGGCACTACAAGACCGGCATCGTGTTCCTGGCCTGGCTGACCGGCCACCAGGACCACTTCACCATGGTCGGCGGCCAGCAGGCGGGCCGGTCGCCGGCCCACCTGGCCCGGCTGCTCGTCCTGGCCGACGCGGCCGGGCTGCTGCCCGACGCCGAGCTGGCCGCCGCGCGGGCCCGGGCCTACTTCACGGTCGCCGGGGTGCCCCAGTGACCGCCGTGGACGGGCCGGCGCTGGCCACGCCGGGCGGGCCGGCGGCGCGCACGGCCGACGGGCCGGCCGCGATCACCGTGGACGGCTCAGCGGGCGACCGGTTCGGCGGCCGGCTGGCCCGGTTCTCGTTCAACCAGGCCACCGCCACCGGCTGGGGCCTGGAGGAACTGGTCGCCGGCTGCGTGGCCGCCGGGGTGCCGGGCGTCGGGCTCTGGCGGGAGCCGGTGCAGGAGTACGGCGTCGAGCGGGCGGCGCGGCTGGTCCGCGAGGCGGGGCTGGCCGTCACGTCGCTGTGCCGGGGCGGGTTCTTCACCGCCGACGGCTGGCGCGACGAGAACCTGCGGGCGATCGAGGAGGCCGCCGTCCTCGGCACCCGCGAGCTGGTGCTGGTCTCCGGGGGCCTCCCGGCCGGCAGCCGCGACGTCGACGCCGCCCGCGAACGGGTCGCCGACGCGATCGGCGAGCTGGTGCCGCACGCCGAGGCGGCCGGGGTGCGGCTGGCCATCGAGCCGCTGCACCCGATGTTCTGCGCCGACCGGTGCGTGATCTCCACCCTCGGCCAGGCCCTCGACATCGCCGAGCGGTACGACCCGGGCGCGGTCGGGGTGGTGGTCGACACGTACCACCTGTGGTGGGACGACACCGTGTTCCGGCAGATCGCCCGCGCGGGGGACCGGATCGCCGCGTTCCAGGTGGCGGACTGGATCACCCCGCTGCCGGAGGGCGTGCTGCTGGGCCGGGCGCTGCCCGGCGAGGGCTGCATCGACATGCGCCGGTTCCGCGACGCGGTCGACGCGGCCGGCTACCGGGGGGCGATCGAGGTGGAGGTCTTCCACGCCGACCTCTGGGCCCGCCCCGGCCCGGAGATCCTCGCCGCCGCGATCACGGCCCACCTCACCCACGTGGCCTGACCAGCCGCACGCCCCGAGCCGGGCCCGGCTCGGGGCGTGCGGCTGGGCCGGAGCACCATGGGCGGTGGTGCGACGGGCAGGGGAGGCGGCCATGGTGCGGTGGAGCTGGTTCCGGGAGGCCGCCGGGCGGGTCCGGCAGGGCTGGCTGCCGGTGGTGGAGGGGACGGTAGCGGCCACGGTGGCCTGGGTGCTGGCCACCCGGCTGGTCGGGCACCCGCAGCCCTTCTTCGCCCCGGCCGCCGCGCTGATCGTCCTCGGGCAGGCCCGGGGGCAGCGGATGCGCCGGGCGGTGGAGGTGGTGCTCGGCGTCGCCGCCGGGGTGCTCGTCGCCGACGTCGTGGTGCAGGCCCTCGGGCCGCGCACCAGCTGGACGGTCTTCACGGTCATCCTGCTCACCATCGTGCTGGCTGTGGCGGTCGGTGCGAGCAGCGTCTCCGTGGTGCAGGCCGCTGTCTCCGCGCTCTATCTCGTGGTGGTCGCCCCGCCGACGGAGTCGCTGATCCCGTTCCGGTTCGTCGACGCGCTGATCGGCGGGGCGGTGGCCCTCGTGGCCAGCCAGCTCGTCGACGCCCGCCGCCCGCTCGCCCCGCTGGTCGCCGAGTTCCGGCAGACCTTCGAGGACCTCGCCGGGCTGTTGCGCGAGGTCGCCGACGCCCTCGACGGCCGCGACGAGCAGGCCGCCCTGGCCGCCCTGGACCGGGCGCGGGGCATGGACGCCGCCGTGGAGCGGCTGCGCGACGCCGTGCTCGCCGCCGGGGAGGCGCTGACCCTGCACGTACGCCGCCGCCGGCACCTGGGCCGGCTGCGTACCGTCGACGCGTCCATCGGGCAGATCGACTACGCCGTGCGTAACGTGCGGGTGCTGGCCCGGGCCGGGGTGACCCTCACCCGGCTGGCGACCCCCGTGCCGGCCGACCTCGGCGGGGCGGTCCGCTGCCTCGCCGACGCCGTGCAGGCGGCCGGGGAGGCGTTCGCCGCCGACCTCGACGGTCGCGATGCCGCCGCCGACGAGCACGCCGGCCGCGCCGAGACCGCCGCGCTGGACGCGGTCCGGGGCGCCGGGCGGCTCTTCGCCTCCGGCCAGCCGCTGCCGCTGGCGATGATCGTGGGTCAGGTGCGGGCCACCGCGATCGACCTGCTGCGCGGGGTCGGCGTGGACGACGACGCCGCCGTTCTCGGCCGGGTCGACGAGGCCCTCGGCCTGCCGGCCGTGTGACCCCGGCACCCGCCGCCTTCCGGTAGGGGGCCGGTCCGGATGACGGTAAGGGGCGGGGGTCATGATCGGTGCTGTCGCGCCAGGGTGTCCAATGGGCGGTCGACGCCCGTAGAACCGAGAGGAACTCGCCGTGAGCAGCACCGACGCACCGCCCGCCGAGCCGGAGGCCGGTCGGGCCGGCGCGCAACGGGCGGTACTGTCCGCCCGCAACGGCGTGGCGGCCGTGTTCGCCCTGAACGGGCTCGCGATCGCCACCTGGTTCGCCCGGGTGCCGGCGGCCCGGGAGGCGCTGGACCTCAGCGCCGGAGGGCTCGGCCTGCTGCTGCTGTCGATGTCGGTGGGCTCGCTGCTGGCCATGCCGACCGCCGGGCTGGTGGCCCAGCGCCTCGGCACCGCCCGCGCGGTGCTCCTCGGCACCGCGCTGGTCTCGGGCGGGTTGGCCGTCGCCGGCACGTCCGCCGGAGCCGCCGGGTTCCTGCCCGGGGCCGCCGTCGGCCTGTTCGCCTTCGGCTACGGCGCCGGCACCTGCGACGTGGCGATGAACATCGAGGGTACGACGGTCGAGCGGCGGCTGGGGCGTACCATCCTGCCCCGGTTCCACGCGGCCTGGAGCCTCGGGTCGGTGGCCGGGGCGGGGATCGGCGCCGGTGCCGCGCGGGTCGGGGTGCCCATCGCCGCGCACCTGAGCGTCCTCGCGGTGGTGGTGATGGTCGGCACGCTGCTCGGGGTCCGGACGTTCCTCCCCAGCGCCAGCACCGCACCGGCCGGCGGGGAGAGAGCCGCCGCCTCGGCCCGGCGCGCGTCGCTGCTCGCCGCCTGGCGGGAGCCGCGCACGCTGCTCATCGGCCTGCTGGTGCTGGTGATGGCGTTCACCGAGGGCAGCGCCAACGACTGGCTGGCCGTGGCCTTCGTCGATGGGTACGGGCTCAGCGAGGCGGCCGGCGCCGCCGTGTTCGGGGTGTTCGTGGTCGGCATGACCATCGGGCGTACCGCCGGAACGGTGGCGATCGACCGCTGGGGTCGGGTGCCGGTGCTGTTCGGCACCATCCTGCTCGCCGTTGTGGGTGCCGGTCTCGCGGTGCTGGCCGGCGGCGGGCCGGTGGCCATCGTCGGCGTCGCACTGTGGGGGCTGGGCGCGTCGCTCGGCTTCCCAGTGGGGCTCAGCGCCGCCGCCGACCAGGAGGACGGGGCGCCGGCCCGGGTCAGCGTCGTCGGGGTGATCGGCTACACGGCCTTCCTCGGCGGCCCGCCGCTACTCGGCCTGCTCGGCGATCACGTGGGCACCCTGCGGGCGCTGCTGTTGGTGCCGCTGCTCCTGGTGCCCGCCCTCGCCCTGGTCCCGGTGCTCCGGCCGCCGGCCGACACGCGCCACCGCCCGGCCTAGCCCCGACCCACGGGGCGACGTCCCGTGCCGACCGTCGACCCCCACTCCCGACCGCCGGCCACGGGCCCCGCCCACCGCCCACCGCCGGTCACGGGATCGGCCGTCGGAGCCGCTCGCTCCTCAGCCGCCCTCATTACGCAAGGTGACTCGCCGGCCGTCGTCGCTGCCGGAAGTCACCCACCCGTCGGGGCGCTTTGCTCTGCACCCACATACGCAGTGCTCGCGCAGCGTGACCGCGTCGGTGCGTCGCCATTCATTCGTGATCTCCTATTCAGCCAGCTCGACCGAGATGCTGCGTCGGTGGGTGCAGAGCAAAGGGCCGAATGTGAGTGGGAGGGGCGAAACTGGTGGTGACGGAGGGGTAGGCGGGTGCACGGGCGAGCGCGCCGGTGCGATGGTTGCGCAGAGTGGTCAGTCGGTGGCGGGCTTCGGGGCGCGTTGGCGGTCCGGGTCGCGGTGGCGGTCCGGGTCGCGGTGGCGGTCCGGGCGCAGCCAGACGCGCAGCGGACCGACCCGCCGGAAACCCGCCTCCTCGGCCGGCGGCAGGCCGCCGCCGGATTCGTAGCCGACCAGCGGCCGGCCCGGGCAGGCGGCCACGACGCCGCGCCACACCCCGGCGAGATCCCCGTCGGCGGCGAAGACGTTGGAGACCCCGACCGCCGGGCCGCAGTCGGTGAGCACGGCGCCTGCGGTGACCGCGCCGTCGCCCGCGCGCCGGGCGAGGATCGTCACCCGCGGGTCGGCCAGCAGCGCCGGCCGGTGCAGGGCCTCGCTGCCGGCTGCGGCGGACCAGGCGGCCAGCCCCCGCGCCGACGTGACCGGAGCCAGCGCTGTCGGGCCCGCCCCAGGCAGCGCGACGAGCGGCATGAGGGGCGGCGTGAGGGGCGACGCGACGAGCGCCGTCGCGGGCGGCCCGGCGGGCGGGCGGTGGATCCACTCGGCCGCGAAGAGCACCCGGAAGCCGTGCGGGGCGAGATCCAGGTCGGCGAAGCTGTCCTTCACCGACGCGCCGGGCCCGGCGTCGATCCGGGCCAGCAGTCGGGCGGCGTCCACGCCCGGGCGCAGCGTCACCGCGTCCGGATACCACGGTGGGGAACGGCGGGGCACCGTCCAGGCGTCCGTGTCGCGCGCCCCCGCGAGGCCGTGGGCCCGGCCGACCAGGTCGCACCAGTCGGCGTTGTCCCGCGCCGCCACCGCCCGCCACGCCACCACCGGGCGAGTGTACGGGGAGGCCCGGGCGGGGTCAGCTTCCTCTCATCCCGCGTCCAGCAGGCTGCCAGGCGGGGGTGGTCCACTGGAGCGTACGCCGAGGAGAGGAGCCGGGCATGGGCTGGTTCAGCCGCCGCCGACCCGCCGCCGACGGAACCCCGACGAAGCTCGACCGCGAGGCGACGCCGGACGACCTCGCCGCCCTGGAGGCGTTCGTCCGCAGCCGCCGGGGGGTGGAGTTCTATCTGGAACCGGAGACCACCGCGACCGACACCACGGTGATGGCGATCGCCCACGACGGTGAGTGGATCCGTCGGCGGACCGGGTCGCCGCGGGCCGCCGCGAAGATCGCCCAACGGCATGCCGTGCCGTTGTACGAGGCCGCGCGCACCGGATACCCGGAGCGCATGCGGGCCTGGAACCGGGCGCACCCGGAGCGCCGGGCGCACTGACCCGCCGGGCCGGCGCACTGACCCGCGTCGGCGCGCACCGGCCCGCCGCGACGGCCGGGGCACATCGCACCCCGGCCCACAGCACCTCGAGACCGGTCAGGTAGCCGCGGAGGCGCTCCTGGGACGCGCCGCCACCGAGGAAGACCTCGTCCAGGACGATCCGCGCCCCGGCGCCCGCCATCGCGGCGATGCCGACCAGCCAGGCGTGCTGCACGGCGAGGAAGTCCTCCCCGACGTCGACCTCGCCCCGCCGGCCGAAGCTCAGCCCGGCGGGGGAACCCAGCATGGCCGGCGGCAGCCGGTCGATCAGGTCGTCCACGCCGAAACTGATCCACGGGTGCGGCAGGACGCGCTGGAGGCACCGGACGATCGCGGACTTGCCCGAGCTGGAGCCGCCGTTGAGCACGATGACCTGCGTCGCCACCTGATCGGTTTCCCTTCGGGCAATTCCCGTCTCGCGCGAGCGGGTGATGATCGGAATCAGCCTAACCAATCCGCGGGTCGGTCGGCGGGAAAGTGCGCGGAGCGACCCGGAGCCATCGGCATACGACATTTGCTTGTGCCGCATCCGATTCCTTGAGCCATTGTCGTCACTCGATGTCGAGCGGGGTGGGAGTGGCCGGGAGCCCGGCGTTGACCGGCGGCGGTCGGGTGTGGCAGCATTCGCGGCCTGACGGCAGTGAAGGAAGCCGGTGCGATTCCGGCGCGGTCCCGCCACTGTCACCGGGGAGCGATCCCCCCTCGTGAGTCACGGCCGTGTGTCTGCGGTTGGAAGGCCGGGGGAGAGCGTCGATCCGGGAGCCAGGATACTTCGGCCGTCGGAGCGACCCCAGGGCGTGGACACCCGAGGAGGACCCGATGACGCACGGCGTCTCGCACATCGACGACCATCGTCGCCGCCTGCTGGCGCGCGGCAGCCTGCCCGCGCCCCGTCGCCGCACCTGAGCCCGCGCACCGCGTACCGCGCCATGCTGCGCGCCCGGCGCCCCGGCCGTCGCCGGTGAACCGGCCGCAGGCCCGCCGTACCCGCTGAACCCGCGCCCCTGCCTGCCCGCCGGCGGCCCACCCGCCGCCCGGTGCGTCACTCTCCGGAGCCTTCCGTGCGCATCCTGCTGCTGTCCACCGCCGACACCGACCTGCTCGCCGCCCGGGCCAGCGGCGCCGGCTACCGGCTGGCCAACCCCGCCCGGGTCGCCGCCGACGCCGTGCCGGCGCTGCTCGACGGCGTCGACCTCGCCGTCGTACGGCTGCTCGGCGGCCGGCAGGCGTGGCCGGACGGCCTCGCGGCCGTGCTCGGCTCCGGGGTGCCGACGGTCGTCCTCGGCGGCGAGGCGGTCCCCGACGCCGAGCTGATGGCCGCGTCCACCGTGGCCTCCGGGGTGGCCACCGACGCCCTGGCGTACCTGGTCGAGGGCGGGCCGGGCAACCTCGCCGAACTGGCCCGGTTCCTCTCCGACACGGTGCTGCTCACCGGCGAGGGCTTCGCCCCGCCCGCGTCGACCCCCGGGTACGGCGTCCACGGCGAGCGCCCCCACAAGCCCGAGCGGCCGACCGTCGGGATCGTCTTCTACCGGGCGCACGCCCTCGCGGGGAACACCGCCTTCGTCGACTCCCTCGCCGACGCGGTCGACGCCGCCGGGGCGAACCCCCTGCCGATCTTCTGCGGCTCGCTGCGCGGGCTCGCCCCCGGCGACGGGCCGCTGGAGCTGTTCGCCCGCTGCGACGCCCTCGTCGTCACCGTGCTCGCCGCCGGCGGGACCGTGGCCGCCGACGCCTCCGGCGGGGGCGACGACGACGCCTGGGACGTCGGCGCGCTCGCCGCCCTCGACGTGCCGATCGTGCAGGCGCTCTGCCTCACCAGCACCCGCGAGCAGTGGGCCGGCAGCGACGCCGGCCTGTCCCCACTGGACGCCGCCATGCAGGTGGCCATCCCCGAGTTCGACGGCCGGATCGTCACCGTCCCCTTCTCGTTCAAGCGGATCGACGCCGACGGGCTGTCGGTCTACGAGCCCGACCCCGAGCGGGCCGCCCGGGTCGCCGGGATCGCCACGCGTCAGGCCCGGCTGCGGCACGTGCCCAACGCCGACAAGCGGCTGGCGATCGTGCTCAGCTCCTACCCGACGAAGCACTCCCGGGTCGGCAACGCCGTCGGCCTGGACACCCCCGCCTCGGCGGTGCGGCTGCTCGCCGCGCTGGCCGCCGCCGGCTACCACCTCGGCGACCGGCCCGTCCCCGACGACGGGGACACGCTCATCCACGCCCTGATCGCCGCCGGCGGCCACGACGTGGAGTGGCTCACCCCCGAGCAGCTCGCCGACGCCGACGCCCGGGTGCCGCAGGCAAGCTACCGGCGTTGGTTCGACGCGGTCCCGGCCGGGCTGCGCGACCGGATCCGCGAGCACTGGGGCGAGCCGCCCGGCGAGCTGTACGTCGACGACGGCCACGTCGTGCTCGCCGGCCTGCGGCTGGGCAACGTGCTGCTGGCGATCCAGCCGCCGCGCGGCTTCGGCGAGAACCCGATCGCCATCTACCACGACCCCGACCTGCCGCCCAGCCACCACTACCTCGCCGCGTACCGCTGGCTGGCCGCGCCGCAGGCCGACGGCGGGTTCGGGGCGGACGCCGTGGTGCACCTCGGCAAGCACGGCACGCTGGAGTGGCTGCCCGGCAAGGGCCTCGGCCTGGCCGCCGACTGCGCCCCCGACGCCGTCCTCGGCGACCTGCCGCTGGTGTACCCGTTCATCGTCAACGACCCCGGCGAGGGCACCCAGGCCAAGCGCCGCGCCCACGCCGTCGTCGTCGACCACCTCGTGCCGCCGATGGCCCGCGCCGAGACGTACGGCGACCTGGCGAAACTCGAACAGCTCCTCGACGAGTACGCCACCGTGCAGGCCCTCGACCCGGCGAAGGTGCCGACGGTGCGGGCGCAGATCTGGGACCTGGTGCGCGCCGCCGAGCTGCACCACGACCTGCACACCGCCGACATGCCCGCCGCCGACGACTTCGACGACTTCGTGCTGCACCTCGACGGGTACCTGTGCGAGGTCAAGGACGTGCAGATCCGCGACGGCCTGCACGTCCTCGGCGGCGCGCCCACCGGCGACGCCCGGGTCAACCTGGTCCTCGCCGTGCTGCGCGCCCCCCAGGTGTGGGGCGGGGTGCGCGCCCTGCCCGGCCTGCGCCAGGCGCTCGCCGCCGCGTACGGCCTCGACGAGGCCGCCCTGCTCGCCGAGCCGGGACGGCGCATCGCCGTGCCGAAGGAGCTGACCGCCGTGGCCGACGGCCCCGCCGGCACCGCCGCCGACGCCGTCGACCTGATCGAGGGCCTGGCCCGCCGCCTCGTCGTCGCCATGGAGACCCTCGGCTGGGCCACCACCGAGGCCAGCACCACCACCGACGCCGCCGCCGGCACCGACGCCAGCACCGCCGCCGACGCCATCGCCGACCGTGTCGATGCCGTCGTCGCGGAGGTCGCCGGCCGGGCGATCCCCGACGCCGCCGACGTGCTGCGCTTCGCCGCCCGCGAGGTGGTGCCCCGGCTGGCGCGGACCACCGACGAGGTCGACCGGGTGCTCGGCGCGCTCGACGGCCGGTTCGTGCCGCCCGGCCCGTCCGGCTCGCCCACCCGGGGCCTGGTCAACGTGCTGCCCACCGGGCGTAACTTCTACTCCGTCGACCCGAAGGCCGTCCCCAGCCGCAACGCCTGGGACGTCGGCGTGGCCCTCGCGGACTCGCTGCTGGCCCGGCACCTCGCCGACACCGGCGCCTATCCCCGCTCGGTGGGGCTCACCGTCTGGGGCACCAGCGCCATGCGCACCCAGGGCGACGACGTCGCCGAGGTGCTCGCCCTGCTCGGCTGCCGCCCCACCTGGGACGACCGGTCCCGCCGGGTCACCGGCGTCGAGGTGGTGCCGCTCGCCGAGCTGGGCCGGCCCCGCGTCGACGTCACCGTCCGCATCTCCGGGTTCTTCCGCGACGCGTTCCCGCACGTCGTCGCGCTGATCGACGACGCGGTGCGCCGGGTCGCCGCCCTCGCCGAGCCGGCCGAGCAGAACTACGTCGCCGCGCACGTCGCCGCCGACCTCGCCGAGCACGGCGACGAGCGCCGGGCCACCGCCCGCGTCTTCGGCTCCAAACCGGGGGCGTACGGGGCGGGGCTGCTGCCGCTGATCGACGCCCGCAACTGGCGCAGCGACGCCGACCTCGCCGAGGTGTACGCCGTCTGGGGCGGCTACGCGTACGGCCCCGGCCTGGACGGGCGGGAGGCCCGCGCCGACATGGAACGCTCCTTCGCCCGCATCGCCGTGGCGGTGAAGAACCAGGACACCCGCGAGCACGACATTGTCGACTCCGACGACTACTTCCAGTACCACGGCGGGATGGTGGCGATGGTGCGCCACCTCACCGGCGTCGCCCCCGCCGCGTACGTGGGGGACTCGGCGATGCCGCACGACGTGCGCACCCGCACCCTCGGCGAGGAGACCCGGCGGGTGTTCCGGGCCCGGGTGGTGAACCCGAAGTGGATCGCCGCGATGCGCCGGCACGGCTACAAGGGCGCGTTCGAGCTGGCCGCCACCGTGGACTACCTGTTCGGCTACGACGCCACCGCCGGCGTCGTGGACGACTGGATGTACGAGCGCCTCGCCGCCGAGTACGTCTTCGACGACACCACCCGGGCGTTCCTGGAGCAGTCCAACCCGTGGGCGCTGCGCGGCATCACCGAGCGGCTCCTGGAGGCCGCCGACCGGGGGATGTGGGCCGCCCCGGAGCCGGCCACCCTCGACCGGCTCCGCGAGACGTACCTGGCCAGCGAGGGCGACCTGGAGGACCGGCAATGAGTGTGTTCCCCTTCTCCGCCGTGCTCGGCATGGCCGACATGCGTCTCGCGCTGCTGCTCAACGCCGTCAGTCCGGCCATCGGCGGGGTCCTCGTGCGGGGCGAGAAGGGCACCGCGAAGTCCACCGCCGTGCGGGCCCTGGCCGCCCTGCTGCCGCCCGTCGACCAGGTCGCCGGTTGCCGGTTCGCCTGCGACCCGGCGGCACCGGACCGGTCCTGCCCCGACGGCCCGCACCCGGCCGCTGTGGCGGGCCGGCACCCGGCCGCCCCCGATGGCCCATCCCCGGTGGAGGCGGCGGGCCCGGACCGCGCGGCCGCGTCCGTCGAGCGTCGCCCGGCCCGCCTGGTCGAGCTGCCCGTCGGCGCCGCCGAGGACCGGGTGGTCGGCTCGCTGGACCTGGAGCGGGCCCTCGCCGAGGGGGTACGCGCCTTCGAGCCCGGCCTGCTCGCCGCCGCCCACCGGGGCGTGCTCTATGTCGACGAGGTCAACCTGCTGCACGACCACCTCGTCGATCTGCTCCTCGACGCCGCCGCGATGGGCCGCAACCACGTCGAGCGGGAGGGCGTGTCGGTCAGCCACGCGTCCCGGTTCCTGCTGGTGGGCACGATGAACCCGGAGGAGGGCGAGCTGCGCCCGCAGCTGCTGGACCGGTTCGGGCTGACCGTGGAGGTGGCCGCCAGCCGCGACCCGGCCGTGCGGGTGGAGGTGGTGCGCCGCCGGCTCGCCGCCGACGCCGACCCGGCCGGGTTCGCCGCCCGCTGGGCCGACGCCGACGCCCAGGTGGCCCGGCGGGTCGCCGCCGCCCGGGACCGGCTCGGCCGGGTGCGGCTGCCCGACGCCGCGCTGCGCCAGATCGCCGAGGTGTGCGCCGCGTTCGACGTGGACGGGATGCGCGCCGACATCGTCACCGCCCGCGCCGCGATGGCGCACGCCGCCTGGCAGGACCGGACGGTGGTGACCGCCGAGGACGTCCGGGTCGCCGCCCGGCTCGCCCTGCCGCACCGCCGCCGCCGCGACCCGTTCGACGCCCCGGGGCTGGACGAGGACCGCCTCGACGAGGCGTTGCGGCGGGCCGCCGACGCGCACCCCGACGACGACCCGCCCGCCCCCGACGGCGACGGCCTGGGCGACGGCGGCGGCCCCGGGGGCGGCCCGGATGGCGGCGGTGGCCCCGGGGGCGGCGGCGGTCCCGACGGGAGTGGCCCGGACGGCGGGGGCCCGGCGGGCGGCGGCGACCCCGGGAACGGTACGGCGGGTGGCGGCTCGGCGAGCGGCCGGCACGACGGCGACGGCGACGGCACAGCCGGGTCGACCGCCGACACGAGCGATCCGGGAGAGCCCGGGGACCAGCCCGCAGCCCGGCGCGGGGAGCAGCCCGACGACCGGCCCGGGGAGCAGGGCGGCGGCGGGCGGCAGCGGGTGGCCGTACCCCAGCGGGGGTTGACGGCCCGGCTGCTCACCGCGCCCGGCGTCGGCGACGGGGTGCCCGGCCGGCGGTCGCGGGCCCGCACCGGCCGGGGCCGCACCACCGGGGCGCGGACCCCGCGCGCCGGCCGGCCCGGCCCGCTGCACCTGCCGGCGACGATCCGCGCCGCCGCCTGGCGTCAGGCGGCCCGGGGCCGGGCGGGCGGGCCGCTGCGGTTGCGCCCGGCCGACCTGCGCGAGGCGGTCCGCGAGGGGCGCGAGGGCAACCTCGTGCTGTTCGTCGTCGACGCCAGCGGCTCGATGGGCGCGCGCGAGCGGATGTCCGCCGTGAAGGGCGCCGTGCTGGCCCTGCTCACCGACGCCTACCAGCGGCGGGACAAGGTGGCCGTGGTCGCGTTCCGGGGCGTCGGCGCGCGGACCCTGCTGCCGGCGACGTCGTCGGTGCTGGCCGCGTCCGCCCGCCTCGCCGACCTGCCCACCGGCGGGCGCACCCCGCTCGCGGAGGGCCTCGCCGCCGCCGTCGAGCTGCTGCGGGTGGAGCGGCTGCGCGACCCGAAGCGGCGTCCCCTGGTGCTGGTGCTCACCGACGGCCGGGCCACCGCCGGGCCCCGCCCGCTGGAGCGGGCCGACCGCGCGGCGGCGCTGCTCGCCGCCACCGGCGCCCCGTGCGTGGTCGTCGACTGCGAGTCCGGCCCGGTCCGTCTGCACCTGGCCCGCCGCCTGGCCACCCACCTCAACGCCCGACACCACCCCCTCCCGGCCCTCACGCACAGCGATCTTGCACTTCGGGCCCGGACGAAGGGGGCGAAAGCGGTGCAAGCGGGGGCCGCAACTGCACGGTCGCGGAGAGCCGGCGGGACGAGCCAGCAGGACAGGAGTGTGCGCTGATGCCGCAGGGTAGGCCGGAACGGGTGCCCGCCGACGGGCTGACCACGCGGCAGCGGCGGCACCGGCCGCTGCTGATCGTCCACACCGGGCAGATGAAGGGCAAGTCGACCGCCGCGTTCGGGCTGGCGCTGCGCGCCTGGACCGCCGGGTTGCCGATCGGGGTGTTCCAGTTCGTCAAGAGCGCCAAGTGGCGGGTGGGCGAGGAGAACGCCTTCCGCGCCCTCGGCGAGGTGCACGGGCGCACCGGCCAGGGCGCGCCCGTCGCCTGGCACAAGATGGGCGAGGGCTGGTCGTGGATCCAGCGCGGCGGCGAGGCCGACCACGCCGCCGACGCCCTGGAGGGCTGGCGGCAGATCCAGCGGGATCTGGCCGCGCAGCGCTACGGCCTGTACGTGCTCGACGAGTTCACGTACCCGATGAAGTGGGGCTGGGTCGACGTCGACGAGGTCGTGGCGACCCTGGCCGACCGGCCCGGCTTCCAGCACGTCGTGATCACCGGCCGCGACGCCGACCCGCGCCTGGTCGCCGCCGCCGACCTGGTCGCCGAGCTGACCAAGGTCAAGCACCCGATGGACGCCGGCCAGAAGGGTCAGAAGGGCATCGAATGGTGAGCACCGGGTGGGCGCTGCCCCGGGTGGTGGTCGCCGCCCCGGCCAGCGGCCACGGCAAGACGACCGTGGCGACCGGCCTGCTCGGCGCGCTGCGCCGTCGCGGCCTGACCGTCAGCCCGCACAAGGTGGGCCCCGACTACATCGACCCCGGCTACCACGGTCTCGCCGCCGGCCGGCCGGGCCGCAACCTCGACCCGTGGCTGGTCGGGCCGGAGCGCGTCGCGCCGCTGCTGCGCCACGGCGCGAGCGTCCCCACGCCCGCCGACGTCGCCGTGATCGAGGGGGTGATGGGCCTGCACGACGGCGCGGTCGGCCGCCGGGGGTACGCCTCCACGGCCCACGTCGCCACCCTCGTCGACGCCCCCGTGCTGCTGGTGCTCGACACCACCGCCCAGGGCCGCTCCGCCGCCGCCCTGGTGCTGGGCATGCGCGCGTTCGACAAGCGGGTGCGCGTCGGCGGGGTCATCCTCAACCGGGTCGGCTCGCCCCGGCACGAGACGCTGCTGCGCGACGCCCTCGCCGAGGTGGGGGTGCCGGTGCTCGGGGCGGTCAGCCGGTCCGTGGAGGTCGCCGCCCCGTCGCGCCACCTGGGTCTCGTGCCGGTCGCCGAGCGGGCGCCGGAGTCCCTGGCGGTCGTGGCCGCCCTCGCCGACCTGGTCGCCGCCACCGTCGACCTCGACGCGGTGCTCGACCTGGCCCGCAGCGCCCCGCCGCTGACCGCCCCCGCCTGGGACCCGGTCGCCGCCGTCGGTGGCCCGGCGAGCACCGCCGCCGTCGGCGGTCCGCCCGGCACCGCGGCCGTGGGTGGCCCGGCGAGCACCGGCGGACCGACGGTCGCGGTCGCCGCCGGGGCGGCCTTCACCTTCTCGTACGCCGAGACCGCCGAGCTCCTCGCGGCGGCCGGGGCGACCGTGGCCCCGTTCGACCCGCTGCGCGACCCCGGCCTGCCGGCCGGCACCCGCGCGGTGGTGATCGGCGGCGGCTTCCCGGAGGCGCACGCCGACGCGCTCGCCGGCAACGCCGCGCTGCGCGCCGAGCTGGCCGCGTTCGACGGGCCCGTCGTCGCCGAGTGCGCCGGCCTGCTCTACCTGGGCCGCTCCCTCGACGGCGCGCCGATGTGCGGGCGGCTGGACCTGACCGCCCGGATGACCGGCCGGCTCACCCTCGGCTACCGGGAGGCGGTGGCCGCCGCCGACTCCCCGGTGACCCGGGCCGGCGAGCGGGTACGCGGCCACGAGTTCCACCGCACCGTCACCGACCCCGGCCACGGCGACACCCCGGCGTGGCGCTTCGACGGCGCGGCGCACGGCTTCGTCGACGGCCGGGTGCACGCCTCCTACCTGCACGTCCACTGGGCCGGCCAGCCGCACGCCGCCCGCCGCCTCGTGCAGGCGTGCCGGTGACCGCCCCGGCAGCGCGCCCCGACGGGCCCGTGCTGACCGGCGTCGGGGTCGGGCCGGGCGACCCGGAGCTGCTGACCGTGAAGGCGGTGCGGGTGCTGCGCGAGGCCGACGTGGTGTTCGTCCCGGTGATGGCCGAGCGCCCCGACGACGCGCCCGGCCCCGACCCTGACGCCCCGGCCGGTCCCGACGGGACCGGGACCGGCCCGGGGACGGCGGACGGCGGCGGGCGGGCCGAGGCGACCGTCCGGTCGTACGTGGACGGTGGCCGGGTGCGACGGCTGCCGTTCGCCCTCGACGACCGGGGCGGCGTCACCGCCCGCCGCCGGGCCGCCTGGGACGCCGCCGCCCGCGCCGTCACCGCCGCGTTCGACGCCGGTGCCGCCCGGGTCGCCTTCGCCACCATCGGCGACCCGAACGTCTACTCCACCTTCGGTTACCTGGCCCACGGCGTGCGCGCGCTGCGGCCGGCGGTGCGGGTCGACACGGTGCCCGGGATCACCGCCATGCAGGAGCTCGCCGCCCGCAGCGGCACCGTGCTCTGCGAGGGGCGCGAGCCGCTGACCCTGCTGCCCGCCACCGCCGGGCCGGAGCTGTTCGCCGCCGCCCTGGCCGGGCCGGGGACGGTCGTCGCGTACAAGGGCTGGCGGCGGCACCCCGAGCTGGTGGCCGAGCTGCGCCGGCAGGGCCGCCTCGGCGACGCGGTGCTGGGCCGGGGGCTCGGCCTGCCCGGGGAACGGATCGGCCCGGCGGACCCCGACGACGGCGACCTGCCGTACCTGTCGACGCTGCTCGTCCCGGCCCGCCGGGACACCCGGGGAGGCAAGCTGTGACCACCGCAGGAGACACCGACGGCGCGCCGGCGACCACGGGGAAGGTGTGGTTCGTCGGCGCCGGGCCGGGCGCGGCCGACCTGCTCACCCTGCGCGCCGCCCGGGTGATCGGCGCGGCCGACGTGGTGGTCTGGGCGGCGAGCCTGGTGCACGCCGACGTGCTCACCCACGCCCGCGCCGACGCCGAGATCATCGACTCCTCTCAGCTGCCGATGGAGGGCGTGCTGCCGCTCTACGAGCGGGCCGCCGCCCGGGGGCTGACGGTGGCGCGGATCCATTCGGGCGACCCGGCGCTGTGGGGGGCGGTGCAGGAGCAGCTCGACCTGTGCCGGGCCCTCGGGCTGGCCGTCGAGGTGGTGCCCGGCGTGTCCGCGTTCACCGCCGTCGCCGCGCTCGTCGGCCGGGAACTGACCATTCCCGAGGTCGCCCAGTCGGTGATCCTCACCCGCCTCGAAGGCGGCAGGACGCCGATGCCGCCCGGCGAGCGGGTCCGCGACTTCGCCCGGCACGGCACCACCATGGCGCTGTTCCTCTCCGCCGCCCGCTCCGGGCAGGTGCAGGCCGAGCTGCTGGCCGGCGGCTACCCGGCGGACACCCCGGCCGTGGTGGCGTACCAGGCGACGTGGCCGGACGAGCTGGTGGTGCGCTGCACCGTCGGCACCCTGGAGGCCACCGTCAAGCGGCACCGGCTGTGGAAACACACCCTGTTCCTGGTCGGGCCGGCGCTGGCCGCCGCCGGCACCCGCTCGCACCTCTATCACCCCGGGCACTTCCACACCTTCCGCCGGGCCGAGCCGGCCGCCCGCGCGCAGCTGCGCCGTCGCCGCGAGGAGACCCCCGGCGACGACGGCGGGGCCGCCGGGACAGGGCGGGCCGGATGACGTACCCCGAGCCGGAGCTGCGCGAGCCGGACCTGCCGCGTACCGCGAAGGTCCGGCCCACCGCGCTGCGCACCGGCTGGACGACCGGCGCGTGCGCCACCGCGGCGGCGAAGGCGGCGGTGACCGCGCTGGTCACCGGCGTGCCGCAGCGGCAGGTGGAGATCGGCCTGCCCGCCGGCAGCCGGGTGGCCTTCCCTGTGGCCCGCTGCGACCTCGCCGACCCGCCCGGCGCGGGCGCGGAGGCCGTGGTCGTCAAGGACGCCGGGGACGACCCGGACGTCACGCACGGCGCGCACCTCACCGCCACCGTCGGCTGGCGCGACGCCCCCGGCCTCGACCTGGCCGGCGGGCCGGGCGTCGGCACCGTCACCAAGCCCGGCCTCGGGCTCGCCGTCGGCGGCCCGGCGATCAACGAGACCCCGCGCCGCATGATCGGCCAGGCCGTCGCCGAGGTGGTCGACCTCACCGAGGTCGGGGTACGGGTGGTCATCAGCGTCCCCGGCGGGGAGGTGATGGCCCGCAAGACCACCAACCGGCGGCTCGGCATCCTCGGCGGCATCTCCATCCTCGGCACCACCGGGATCGTGCGGCCCTTCTCGACGGCGTCCTGGCGGGCCAGCGTGGTGCAGGCCGTGCACGTCATGGCCGCCCAGGGGGAGCGGACGGTGGTGCTGTGCACCGGCGGGCGCACCGAACGGGCCGCCCGCGCCCTGCTGCCCGACCTGCCCGAGGTGTGCTTCGTCGAGGTCGGCGACTTCACCGGCGCGGCCGTCACCGCCGCCGTCGGCGACGGCCTGACCCGGGTGGCGTTCGTCGGGATGGCCGGCAAGCTGGCCAAGCTCGCCGCCGGGGTGCTGATGACCCACTACACCCGCTCCAAGGTGGACCTGTCGCTGCTCGGCGCGGTCACCGCCGACGCCGGCGGGGGGCCGGCCCTGGTGGCCGAGGTGGTGGCGGCGAACACCGGCCGGCACGCGTACGAGCTGTGGGAGGCCGCCGGGCTGCTGCGCCCCGCCGGGGACCTGCTCTGCGCCCGGGTCCGCCAGGTGCTGCTGCGCTTCGCCGGGCACGCCGTCGACGTCGACGTGGCGATGGTCGACTTCGCCGGGGAGCGCCTCGTCGCCTCCTCGGGCCGGTGGGCGCCGTGATCCCGCGGAGGGGCCGGTGGGCGGCGTGACCGGCAGCGGGGCCCCCGGGGCCCGTCTCGCCGAGGCTCTCGTGACCGTCGTCGGCATCGACGCGGGCGGCGCGCCGCCGCACCCCGCCGCCGCCGGCGCCCTCGCCGGGGCGCGGCTGGCCGTCGGCGCGACTCGGCACCTCGCCGCCGTCGCGCTGCCCGCCGGCTGCGCCACGGTCACCCTCGGCCCGCTCGCCCCCGCGCTGGCCCGGGTGGCCGCCGCCGTTGCCGCCGGCACGCCCACGGTGGTGCTGGCCAGCGGCGACCCGGGGCTGTTCGGCATCGTCCGCCGGCTGCGCGCCCAGGGGCTGCCCCTGCGGGTGCTGCCCGCCGTGTCCAGCGTGGCCGCCGCGTTCGCCCGCGCCGGCCTGCCCTGGGACGGCGCGGCCGTGGTCAGCGCGCACGGCCGCGACCCGCGGCCCGCGCTCAACGCCGCCCGGGCGCTGCCGGCGGTCGCCGTGCTCACCGCCCCCGGCGCGGGGGCCGCCGAGATCGGCGCGGGCCTGGTCGGCTGGCCGCGCCGGCTCGTCGTCGCCGAGCATCTCGGCACCCCGGCCGAGCGGATCGTCGAGACCACCCCGCAGGCCGCCGCCGCCACCGCCTGGGCCGACCCGCACGTGCTGCTCAGCCTCGCCGACCCGGCACCGGCCGACCCGCCCGGCCCCGCCGCCGATCTCGGCACCGGCCCGGCGGCGGCCGGCGCGGCGGCGATCGGGGCGGTCGCCGGGGCGCGCGCCGACAACCAGCCGGCCGCCGCGCCCGCCGGGGGCTGGGCGCTGCCCGAGGACGCCTACGCCCACCGCGACTCGATGATCACCAAGGCGGAGGTGCGGGCCCTCGCCGTGGCCCGGCTGCGGCCCCGCCTCGGCCGGCTCGTCTGGGACGTCGGCGCGGGCAGCGGCTCCGTCGGCATCGAGTGCGCCCTGCTCGGCGCGGCCGTGATCGCCGTCGAACGCGACCCGGACGCCGTCGACCTCGTCCGGCGCAACGCCGCCGCGCACCGGGTCGACGTGCGGGTCGTCACCGGGGCCGCCCCGGCGGCGCTGGCCGGGCTGCCCGACCCGGACGCCGCCTTCGTCGGCGGCGGCGGCCTGGCCGCGCTCGCCGCCGTGGCCGCCCGCCGGCCCGCCCGCGTGGTCGCCGCCCTCGCCGCCCTGGACCGGGTCGCCCCCGCCCTCGACCTGCTGCGCGGGCACGGCTACCGCGCCGAGGGCGTGCAGCTGTCCGCCGCCCGGCTGGCCGACCTGCCCGGCGGGTCGGTGCGGCTCGCCGCCACCAACCCGGTGTTCGTCCTCACCGCCGACCGCCCACCCCTCACCGCCGACCGCCCACCTTCCCCCGGGGAGCGCAGATGACCCGCATCGGACTCGTCGCGGCCACCGCCGCCGGCCGCCGGCACGCCCGCACCCTCGCCGCCGCCTGGCCGCACGCCCGCCTCGTCGAGGCCGACACCGCCGCCGACGCGCTGCGCGCCGCGTTCACCGGCCACGACGCCGTGGTCGCGTTCCTCGCCACCGGGGCGGTGGTGCGGATCCTCGCCCCGCTGCTCGGCGACAAGCGCACCGACCCGGCCGTCGTGGTCGTCGACGAGGCCGCCCGGCACGCCGTGGCGCTGCTCGGCGGGCACGCCGGGGGCGCGAACGCCCTCGCCGCCGACGTCGGCGCGCTGCTCGACGCCCGGCCGGTGGTCACCACCGCCACCGACGCGGTCGACCTCCCCGGCCTGGACACCCTCGGCTGGCCCGTCGAGGGGGCGGTCGCCGCCGTGACCCGGGCCCTGCTCGACGGCGAGCCGGTGCGGCTCGTCGCCGACGCGGCCTGGCCGCTGCCGGCCCTGCCGCCGCACGTGCGCGCCGACGCTCCCGCCGACGCGCACCGGCTGCTCGTCACCGACCGGGTGGTGCCGCCCGACGGGCGCACCGCCGTGCTCCGGCCGCCGTCGCTGGTCGTCGGCGTGGGCGGCAGCCGGGGCGTGCCCGCCGGGCAGGTGCGCGACCTGCTCGACCGGGTGCTCGCCGCCGCCGGCCTGAGCCCGGCCAGCGTCCGCTGCCTGGCCAGCGCCGACATCAAGGCCGACGAGGCGGGCATCCGGGCGACCGCCGACGCGCTCGGCGTACCCCTGGTGACGCATCCCGCGGCGGACCTGGCGGCCGTCGACGTGCCGCACCCCAGCGAGGTGGTCCGCGCGGCCGTCGGCACGCCCAGCGTCGCGGAGGCCGCCGCGCTGCTCGGCGAGCCCGGCCGGCGCGCCGACGCGGCGCTCGTCGCGCCGAAGACCGCGTCGGCGATGGCCACCGTCGCGGTGGCCCGGCACGCCCCGCGCGGCCGGCTCGCGATCGTCGGCCTCGGCCCCGGCGCGGCCGACCTGCGCACCCCCCGCGCCCTCGCCGAGCTGCGCCGCGCCGCCGTGGTCGTCGGCCTCGACCAGTACGTCGACCAGGTGCGCGACGTGCTGCGACCCGGCACCCGGATCCTCGCCAGCGGCCTCGGCGCGGAGGAGGAACGCGCCCGCGCCGCCGTCGCCGAGGCGACCGCCGGGCACGCCGTGGCGCTGGTCGGCTCCGGCGACGCCGGGGTGTACGCGATGGCCAGCCCCGCCCTGGAGCACGCCGACGACCGCATCGACGTCGTCGGCGTCCCCGGGGTGACCGCCGCGCTCGCCGCGTCGGCGCTGCTCGGCGCGCCGCTCGGCCACGACCACGCCTACCTGAGCCTGTCCGACCTGCACACCCCGTGGGAGGTCATCGAGCGGCGCGTCGCCGCCGCCGCCGAGGGCGACTTCGTGGCGCTGCTGTACAACCCGCGCAGCCGCGCCCGGGACTGGCAGCTCGCCGCCGCGCTGAAGACGTTCGCCGCGCACCGGCCGCCGGACACCCCGGTCGGGGTGGTGCGCAACGCCAGCCGGCCCGGCGAACGGGTGCACCTGGCCACCCTCGCCACCCTCGACGCGGCCGTGGTCGACATGTACAGCGTGGTGGTGGTCGGCAGCAGCCGCACCCGGCTCGTCGCCGGCCGGATGGTCACCCCGCGCGGCTACCGGTGGCGCGCGTGACCGCCCCCGTGACCATCGACGGCTGCCAGGGATGCGGCGCGTGCCTGCTGACCTGCCCCACCCACGCGATCCGACCCACCCCCGGCGGGCTGCTGGTCCGCGCGCAGGCGTGCACCGGCTGCCTGGAGTGCCTGGAGATCTGCCCGGTCGACGCCATCCGCGTCACCGGCACCGACCCCTGTGGAGGAACCCGATGAGTTCGACCGTGGTCAGCGCCGCACCCCCGGCGGGCCGGTGGAGCCGCGCCGAGCGGGTACGCCTCGGCGGCATCGTGCTCGCCGTCGCCGTGCTGCACGTCGCCGGCTGGAGCCTCTACCTCTACTGGAACGGCCAGCCCGCGGCGGCCGGCGGGTTGGCCGGCGCCGGCACCCTCGCGTACGCCCTCGGGGTGCGGCACGCCTTCGATGCCGACCACATCGCCGCCATCGACGACACCACCCGGCTGATGCTGCTGCGCGGCCGGCGTCCCGTCGGGGTCGGCTTCTTCTTCGCCCTCGGCCACAGCGCCGTGGTGCTGCTGCTCGCCCTGATCGTCGGGCTCGCCTCGACCAGCCTCGCCGGCCCCGGCCTGGCCCAGGCCCGCGAGGTGGGCGCCACCGTCGCGATCGTCACCGCCACCCTCTTCCTGAGCCTCGTCGCCGGCCTCAACGCCGTGGTGCTCGGCGGCCTGGCCCGGCTGTGGCGGCGGCTGCGCCACGGCGACCTCGACGAGCGGGAGCTGGACCTGCACCTGCTCAACCGGGGCCTGGTGCAGCGGGTGCTGGGCTCCCGGGCACGTTCGCTGGTGCGCTCGTCGTGGCACATGGCGCCCGTCGGGTTCCTGTTCGGCCTCGGCCTGGAGACGGCCAGCGAGGTGACCCTGCTCGCCCTGTCGGCGAGCACCGCCGCCGCCGGTGGGCTGCCCGTGCTGGCCCTGCTCACCCTGCCGCTGCTCTTCGCCGCCGGGATGTCCGCCATGGACACCGCCGACAGCCTGCTGATGAGCCGGGCGTACTCGTGGGCGTACCGGCAGCCGGCCCGCCGGCTCTACTACAACCTCGCCACCACCGGCATGACCGTGCTCGTCGGTGCGCTCGTGGCCAGCGTCTACCTCGCCGGGCTGCTCGTCGACCACGTCGGGGTGTCCGCCCTGGCCGGGTACGCCACCCTCGCCGAGCACTTCGAGCAGCTCGGCTACGCCGTCGTGGCGCTGTTCGCCCTGGCGTGGGTCGCCGCCGCCGCGCTGTGGAAGCTGCGCCGTTACGACGAGCGCTACGGGGCCCCGGCCGCCGACCGTCCCGCCGAGCGGGGCGAGCGCGCCGAGCCGGGGGAGGCGGGCCGGGTCGACCGCGCCGCGCCCGGGACGGCGGACCGGTGAGCCGCGTCGTGCACCCGATCGAGCGGCAGTCGTACGCGATCCTGCGCTCCCGGGTGGACCTGACCGGCCTGCCGCCGTTGACCCGGGCCGTCACCGAGCGGGTGGTGCACGCCAGCGCCGACCTCGACTACGTCACCGACCTGGTGTGCGACGAGGACGCCCTGGCCGGCGGGCTGGCCGCCCTGCGCGGTGGCGCCGCGGTCGTGACCGACGTGGCGATGGTCGCCGCCGGGATCACCCGCCCCGGCCCCGGGCCGGTCTGCCCGATCGCCGAGCCGGCGACGGCCGCCCTGGCCCGCGCGGCGGGCATCACCCGCTCGGCGGCGGCCGTGCGGGTGGCGTACGACCGGGTGGGCCCCGGCGCGGTGTGGGTGGTCGGCTGCGCGCCCACCGCCCTGTTCGAACTGCTCGACCTCGGCGCGCGGCCGGCGCTGGTGGTCGGCCTGCCGGTCGGGTTCGTCGGCGCCGCCGAGAGCAAGGCGGCGCTGCGCGCCAGCGGCCTGCCCGCCGTGTCCAACGTCGGCGAGAAGGGCGGCTCGGCGGTCGCCGCCGCCGCCCTCAACGCCCTGCTGTACCTGGAGGAGACGTGACGAACCGACCCGAAGAAGCGCGGGGGCAGGACCGCACCCCGCTGCTGATCGTCGGCCACGGCACCCGCAGCGCCGCCGGGGTCGCCCAGTTCGCTGCCCTGGTCGACCGGATCCGCCGCCGCCGCGCCGTCGACGACGTCGAGGGCGGCTTCATCGAGCTGTCCCGCCCGCCGCTGACCGACGCGGTCGGCGCCCTCGCGGGCCGGGGGCACCGCCGGCTCGTGGCGCTGCCGCTGGTCCTCGCCGCCGCCGGGCACGGCAAGGGCGACATCCCGGCCGCGCTGGCCCGGGAGAAGCAGCGCTTCCCCGGCCTGCGCTACGCCTACGGCCGCCCGTTGGGCCCGCACCCGTTGCTGCACGACACCCTCGCCGACCGGATCGACGCCGCGCTGGCCGGCGCCGACCGGGCCGGCACATGGGTGGCCCTGATCGGCCGCGGCTCCACCGACCCGGACGCCAACGCCGAGGTCGCCAAGGTGGCCCGGCTGCTGTGGGAGGGGCGCGGCTACGCGGGCGTCGAGCCGGGCTTCGTGTCGCTGGCCGAGCCGTCGGTGCCGGCCGTGCTGGAGCGGCTGCGCCGCCTCGGCGCGCGCCGGATCGTCGTCGCCCCGTACTTCCTGTTCGCCGGGGTGCTGCCGGACCGGATCGTGGCCCGGTCGGCGGAGTTCGCCGCCGCCCACCCGGACCTCGACGTGCGGGTGGCCGACCTGATCGGCGACTGCGACGCCCTCGCCGACCTGGTCCTGCAACGGCACGCCGAGGCGCTGCGCGGGGACATCCGGATGAACTGCGACACCTGCGCGTACCGGGTGGCGCTGCCCGGCTTCGCCGACAAGGTGGGCCGGCCGCAGACCCCGCACGACCACCCCGACGACCCGGTCGGCGGCCACCACCATCACCATCACCACCACCACGTGTAAGGAAGGGCCCCTTGTTAACGCATTCGGTAGAGAGGGGTCCCCTTCTCACCCGCCGGCCTGCGTGGTGGGCCGGCGCAGCACGAACACGAACGGCCGGTCGGTGCCGCGCAGGTCCATGACGCCGATCAGGGTGCGCTCGTCGACCCGCCGGAACACGTCGTGGATGGGGAGGCGGTCGTAGCACATCGTCGCCGACACGACCCCCCGGTATTCGGTCATCCGCAGCCGCGCCGCCGGGCGGGTCGTGGTCAGCAGCGGCAGGGCCAGCGCGAAGGCCCTCGCGGCCAGGGGCGTGCGTGCCGCGCCGGGCGGGCGGAGCAGCAGCCTCGTCGGCACCAGCGCCGGGTTGACGCTGACCAGCCTCCCGCCGGCGGCGAAGACCAGCGGGTGCACGTCCTCGGGGCCGTCGAACCGCTTGCCGTGCCATCCGTAGCGCTCCAGCAGGCCGTCGAGCGGGTGGCCCGTGGCGAAGCCGCTGCCCCGCCAGGAGCCGAGCATCTCCTCGACGGTGACCGGCGGGAGGCCGTCGAAGCAGGCCAGGGCCGTGGCCAGGTCGCCCGGGGCCGGCAGGGCGGCCGGGTGTTCCGGGGCCGGCAGGGCGGCTGCGGGAGCGGGGTCCGCCGCGCTCGACATGGTCGCATCTCCTTCGTCGCGTGGCCGGGTGGCCGAATTGCGTGGTCGGGTGGCCGACGTGGTGTCGTCGACGGTACGCCCGGATCGTGCCGGCTGCGGGCGTACCGGGCCGCCGGCCGGGCCCCGGCGGTCACGAACGCTCTTCATATTCGCCCCGATCGGGCCTACGCTCGGGGCAGTTCCGCAGTGATCACAATGGAGGTTCACATGAGGAAGATGACCGTGCGTCGCACGAGCACCCTGCGCCTGCTGTCCGGTGCCCGCCGGCTCTGGATCGAGTGGTGCTGGTAAAACCCGGCGCGGCGGGCGCCCCCGGGCGCCCGCCCCTGCGGGGTCCGGCCGCCGACCTGGGCCTCTACGACTGCCACCGCGACCACGGCCCGTACGCCGGAGTCGCCGAGTTCCTCGGCCGGATCGCCGTCGCCCACCCCCGCCTGGCGTCCCGGCACGCCGTCGAGTTGCACGCCATCGCGCCCGGCCTCGACAACGCCGCCCGACCCGCCGCCGACGAGGAGCCGATCCGGTTCCACCCCGCCCGCCGCACGGCCTGCCTCGCCTACGGCGCGACCGAGTTCGTGGTCGCCTGGGCGGGCACCCTCCGCCGCCCGGTCACGGTGCGCTTCGACCACGTCGACGCCGCCGACGAGACCACCGGAGAGCTGCTGGACGCCCTGTCGCGCCGGGTCGGGCCGTACCCGCTGCGCCTGGACCTGCGCGACGGCGGCGACGCCCGGCGCGACGTCGCGGACCCGACGCCTGCGGCGCTGCGCGCGGCCGTGGGGGAGTCCCTGGCCCGCGGCTTCTACCACCACGCCGCCCGCACCGCCCGGCGGGGGCGCGCCGCCGTCACCGCGACGGGCGACCTGCGGCACTGGTGGGCGTTCACCACCGGCCTGGCCACCGCCCTGGCGGCGCTCGACCGCGCCACCGAGGCGCTCGACCTCTACGACGAGGCCCGCGCCGCCACCGACGACCCGAAGATCACCATGTCGGCCGCGTACGCCACCGCCATGCTGTACGCCCGGCACCTGCCGCCGGCCGACCAGGACCCGGAGCGGGCGCGGCACTGGCTGCACGAGGCGCTGCGCCTCGCCGCAGGCCTGGCCGACCCACGCCAGCGGGTGCTGTCCACCGTCTTCTACGAGCAGGGCGTGGCCCTGCTGGACAGCAGGGCGGGCGCGCCCGCCCGCGCGCTGCGGCTGATCGACGACGGGCTGGCCCGCCTGGCGTCGGTGCTCGCCCCCGGCGAACGCCCGCAGGACCTGGCCCGGCTGCGGCACAACCGCGCGCAGGTGCACCTGGCGCTGGGGGACGCCGACCGGGCCCTGACCGAGCTCGACACCGTGATCGCCCACGACCCCGACAACTGCGAGTACTACGTCGACCGGGCCGCCCTGCACCGGGCGGCGGGCCGCACCCGCGCCGCGATCCGGGACTACGACGCGGCGATCCGCCTCGGGCCGCACCTGCCCGAGGCGTACTACAACCGGGCGGTGCTCCAGCAGCAGCGGGGCCGCCCCGGGCGGGCGCGCGCCGACCTCGACCGGGTGCTCGCCATCGAGCCGGGACACCTCGACGCCCGCATCGCCCTGGTCAACCTGCACCTGGAGCGCGGCGCGCACGACGCGGCCGAGGCGGGCGCGCGGGCGGGGCTGGCCCTGGCCCCGCAGGAACCCGCGCTGCTGTGCACCCTCGGGCTCGTGCGCTCCGAGCGCGGCGGATCCGCCGAGGCCGACGAGCTGTTCACCCGGGCCCTGGCCGGCGACCCGGGGCTGGTCGAGGCGTGGACCAACCGGGCCGCCGTCCGGTTCGAACGCGGCGACGTCGCCGCCGCCGTGGCGGACCTGGACCGGGCGGTGGCGCTGGCCGCGTCGGCGCCGGTGCCCCACTACAACCGGGGCACGGCACTGATGCGACTCGGCCGCTGGGACGAGGCCGCCCGCGACTTCGCCCACGCGCTCGCCCAGCCGGGCCTGGACCGGGCGTTGCGCCGCGACCTGCGGGCGGAACTGGCCCGCTGCCGCCGCGCCGGGGCCGGCTGAGCGGAGGACGAGGGGGCGTCGTCGAGCCCGCCCCGCCGACGCCCGGTCGACCCCGGTGACTGTCGGCTTTCGGACAGCGGCCGTCGGGGGCAGTCGGCACCGCGTCCCGGTGCCCCGGTGACCAGCGCGGTCACGGCGATCCGGCCACGGACACACCCCTATTCCATGGGCCGAGCCGGGGCCGGTCCACTGTGTACCTTGACGGTTCACTCCCGCTCGCCGGTGGCAACGCGGGGGGCGGTCCGTGCCCCGTGCCGGTCCGCCGCCGCACGAAGGCCCGGCCGGCGGGGCAGCCGGACCTCATTCGAAGGACTACGAATCATGTACGACGCGATAGTCGTCGGTGGGCGCTGCGCGGGCGCCTCCACCGCCCTGCTACTCGCCCGGCAGGGCCACCGGGTGCTGGTGGTGGACCGGTCGTCCTTCCCCAGCGACGTCATCTCGACGCACTTCCTGTGGCCGCACGGCATGTCCTACCTCAACCGGTGGGGCCTGCTGGACCAGGTCACCGCCGTGACCCCCACGCACACGGTCATCGACATCGTCAACGACGGCATCCCGCTGAGCGGCTCGGTGCCCACGTCGCTGCTGCGCGAGCACTTTCGCGACCTGCACGGCGACGACTCGGGCGTCGTGCAGAGCTACGCCTCGGTGCGCCGCCGCGTGCTGGACCAGATCCTCGTCGAGGCGGCGGCCAAGGCCGGCGCCGAGGTCCGCACGCACTGCACCGTACGGGAGCTGATCACCGAAGACGGCCGGGTCGTCGGCGTGCGGGGGCGCGCCGCCGACGGGCAGGAGTTCGAGGAGCGGGCCCGCATCGTCGTCGGCGCCGACGGCCGCAACTCGTTCGTCGCGCGCACCCTCGACCTGCCCCGCTTCGACGAGCGGCCCCGCTGCACGTTCGCCTACTGGAGCTACTGGTCCGGCTTCGACCCCGGCCGGGGGCAGATCCACCGGCGCGGCCGGCTCGGCTGCGCGGTGGTGCCGACCAACTTCGGGCAGAACATGGTCCTCGTCTGGGGGCCCAGCGAGTGGGCCCGGGAGTTCCGCGCCGACGTGCCCGGCAACGTCCAGCGGGCGCTGGACTTTGTCAGCCCCGAGCTGGGCGAGCTGGTCCGCACCCAGGGCACCCGGGAGGAGCGGATCTACGGCACCCTGGACCAGTCGGGGTTCCTCCGGCCGCTGCACGGGCCCGGCTGGGTGCTCGTCGGCGACGCCGAGTCGGCCAAGGACCAGTGCACGGCGATCGGCATGACCCACGCGTTCCGCGACGCGGAGCTGGCCAGCGCCGCCCTGCACCGGTGGCTGACCGGCGAGTCGTCGCTCGACGAGGCGATGGCCGCGTACGAGGGCCGCCGGCGCAGCCAGAACTCCGCCGCCTACTACGACTACGTGTGCACCCTGAGCGAGATGCGGCCGTACCGGCACGACGAGCTGCAACTGTTCGTCGCGTTGCGCGGCAACCAGGAGGAGACCGACCGGTTCATCGCCACGCACGCCGACATCGCGCCGGTCTCCGAGTTCTTCCAGGCGTCCAACCTCTTCCTGCTCAACGACGCCGCCAAGGAGTCCTCCGCCGGCTACCCCGTCTTCGACGACTTCGCCGCGACGTCGCGCACGTACCAGCAGAACCTCTTCGCCTGATGCCGCACCAGGGAGCCGAGACCGTGACCACCACCGACCTGCACCAGCGCGACGACGGCGAGCTGATCGAGGCCATCCTCGACGCCGCCGGGCGCGGCGACGTCGAGACCATGGCCCGCGAGGCGGCCGAGGTCTCCGAGATGACCCGCAACTGGGCCACCCACATCCCCTGGGACGACCTCGCTACCCTCGACGCCTCCGGGGCCGACGGCGAGCTGGCCCGGGTCGTGGCGGACCTGACGGAGATGTGGGAGCCGGCGCACCTGCGCAACCCCGTCGACCCCGACGAGGAGTACGCGCTGGACAAGAACGCGTACGACTTCTACCGCCCCGCCGGCCGCGACCTGCTCGCCCGCACCGAGGACTTCTACGACTGGGTGCAGGCCCGCCGCCGCACGGAGACCTGGCAGTACTCCCGGGTGCTGGAGGCGGCCCCGGACAGCGTCGCCGAGATCACCAACGACCTGGGCAAGCGGACCCGGGGCATCAACTTCAACTCGCAGGACTACCTGTCGTTCAACACCCACCCGGCCATCCGGGAGGCGGCGGTCCGGGCGATGCGCGACTACGGCCCGCACAGCGCCGGCTCGCCGATGGTGCTGGGCAACACCCGCATCTCCGACGAGCTGGAGGTGGCGCTCGGCGAGCTGGTGGGGCTGGAGCACGTCACGCTCTTCCCGACCGGCTGGTCGGCGGGCTTCGGCGCGATCGTCGGCCTGGTCCGCCAGTCCGACCACGTGGTCATCGACCGGCTCGCGCACTCCTGCCTCCAGCAGGGCGCGCGGGCGGCGACCCGCAACGTGGTCCGCTACGAGCACCTCAACGTCGAGGCCGTGCGCCAGCACCTGGCCGACATCCGGTCGCACGACAGCCGCAACGGCATCCTCGTCGTCACCGACGGCCTCTTCTCCGTCGACGCCGACTGGCCGGACCTGGTGACCCTGCAGCGGGTCTGCCGGGAACACGACGCGACCCTGCTGGTCGACGTCGCGCACGACCTCGGCTCGATGGGGCCGGGCGGCACGGGCGTGCTGGGCATGCAGAACCTGCTCGGCGAGATCGACATCGTCATGGGGGCGTTCTCGAAGACGTTCTGCTCCAACGGCGGCTTCGTGGCGTCGCGCTCCCCGGCCCTGAAGCAGTACGTGAAGATGTTCAGCAACTCGCACTTCTTCTCCAACGCGCTGTCGCCGGTGCAGACCGCCGTGGTCCGGGAGGCCGCCCGGATCATCCGGTCCCCCGAGGGCGACGAGCTGCGCGCCCGGCTGTTCACCGCCATCCACGCGCTGCGCGACGAGCTGACCGGCCGGGGGCTGACCTGCATGGGCGAGCCCTCGCCGATCGTGCCGCTGCTGATCGGCAACGAGAAGCTCGCCCGGACGGCCAACCGGCTGCTGTTCGACCGGGGGGTGCTTGCGTTCATGGTGGAGTTCCCGGTCACCCCGACCGGGTCGTCGCGGTTCCGGCTCCAGGTGCAGGCCGGCCACCGGCCCGAGGAGGCCCGGGAGGCGGCCCGCATCATCGAGGGGGCCATCGCCGACTCGCGGGCGTACCTGTCCAGCGCGTTCGGCAGCGCCGCCCGGTAGCCGCGGCGGGGCGGCGGGCCGGCACCGGCCCGCCGCCCCCACCCCTGCCGGTCAGCCGCCGGCGGGGGCGGGCGAGACCGGCGCGGCCCGGCGGCGGCGTCGGGCCAGCGCCCCGAGGACGACGTCGACGACGACGAACGCGAGCAGCAGCCCGCCGAACCAGGGCAGCGCCCACCCGACGGCCACGGTCAGCGCGAGGCCGGGCAGCAAAGCCCACCACGGCAGGCCCCGCAGTCCGCCCCGCGCGGGCGGGGCACCGACGGCGGCGCGCCGGTCGGCCCGGGTGGGGCGGCGCTGCCACCACATCCGGTAACCCCAGACGACGACGCAGAGCAGGCCGAGGGCGAGCGCGGCGAGCAGGACCTGGTTGACCGGGCCGAACAGCAGGCCCATGTGCGCCTGGACGCCGAGGGCGCTGAGCTGGGCCAGCAGCGGCCAGTCGGCGAAGTCGCTGCGGTCGGTCACCGTGCCGGAGACCGGGTCGACGGCGATCCGGTCCCGGGCCACGGGCCAGGTGTTGTCGGTCTGGGCGACCGTCCACGCGTCGCCGGGCTCCTCGGCGGGGGAGATCCGCATCGGGCCGGCCAGCCCGGCGCCGGTGGCGGCGGCCAGCACCCGGTCGAACGTCGCGGGGTCCGCCGCCGCGGCGGCGGGGCCGCCGCCGTGCTGGTGCTCCCCGCCGCTGGGCGGGGGCGCGCCGGTGAGGCTGGTGGAGATCTCCGGGGTGCCGGCGCGCAGCGCGTCGAGCGCGCTGCCGAAGTGCCCACCGGCGTACCGCGACCAGGTCAGGCCGGTCGCGGAGAGGAAGAGCAGGCCGACGGCGAGCCAGACCCCGGTGGTCGCGTGCCAGGCCCGGGTGCGCCGCACCCCCCTGCGGGCGGACAGGTCGGGCACGAGCAGGTGCCGGACGCGGGTACGGGCGGCGCCGCGCCGACGCCACCACAGGACGACGCCGCCGCCGACGAGGAGCCACAGCCAGCTCGCGGCGATCTCGGAGTAGTGGCGGCCGAGGTCGCCGAGGTGCAGGTTGCGGTGCAGGTCGTCCAGCCAGGTGGTGACGGGCGTGGAGTCGAACCAGGTGGTCAGCTGCCCCTCGACGGTTGCGGTGTGCGGGTCGACGTAGACGGTGTGCTCCCGGTCGCCGAGGTCGGGCTGGGCGAACACGACCCGGGTGGTGGCGCCGTCCGTGCCCGGCAGCACGGCGGCGACGGTGCCCTCGGGGTGGGCGGCGCGGGCGGCGGCGACCTGCTCGGCGAGGGACTTCGGCGGCCCACCCGGTGCGGCGGTCAGCACGTCGCCGTAGACGACCCGGTCCAGTTGCGGGGTGACGGTGTACGCCAGGCCGGTCAGGGCGGCGACGAACAGGAACGGTGCCACGAGGACACCGGCGTAGAAGTGCAGGCGGAGCAGGAACGCCGCCCACGCCGGGGTGCGGCGCGCCGCCGGGGCGGGCGCGGCGGCCGGGGTGAGCGGCTCCGGCGTCGAGCCGCCGTGCAGTTCGGTGATGGACATATGCTTCCGATCGGAATAGCCGGGATCGTTCCCGGTGGGACTGCCCCCGTACGACAGGGGTGGGTCCCGTCGTGCCGGTGTCGCGGGGCCCACCGGTGAGGTGGTCGGGCGCGGAGCCGGGGAAGTTCCCGGCCCCGTCGGCGTGACCGCCGTGGGCTACCGGGCGCGCCGCCGGCGCAGCACGCGCCCGGCGGCGAGCGCGCCGCCGACCAGGGCGCAGGCGAGCAGGGCGACGCCGGCCGCCACGGTGAGCGGCCCGGGCCCGCCGTCCCGGCCGGCGCGGTCGGCCGCCCCGCTGGCCGGCGCGGCGGTGGGCGGAGGGCTCACCGGGGCGGCCGCGGTGGCGGCCGGGTCGGCGACGGTGAACCGGTAGGAGCCCTGCACGGGGTGCCCGTCGGTGGACACGACCCGGTAGGCCACCGTGTAGGTGCCGTCGGGCAGCGGCTCGGCGACGGTGACGGTCGCCCGCGTGCCGGCGACGACCGGCACGCCGGTGGGCACCACCCGCCGGGCGGCGTCGCTGAGCACGACGGTGGTGAGCTCCGGGTTCAGCTTCTGCAGGAACCGCACCGTGATCTCGGCCGGCGGCGTGGCCAGCCGGGCGTCCGCGGCGGGGGTGGCCGAGGCCAGGCTGTTGTGGGCGGCGGCCGGCGCGGCGGGCGCGACCAGGACCGCCAGGGCGGCCAGCGCGGCGGCGGCTCCCGCGACGCGGGGGTGGCGGACGGGTCTGCGCATGCTGCTCCCTTTCCTGGTGGTGCCGCTCGGGCAGCCGGTGCGCCGGGTGGCGGTCGGCCGCCGGTGCGATGGTGCCGCTCGGGCGTTCGGTGGCGCCGGTCAGGCGAGCAGCTGCTGGCCGATCCAGCCGCCGTCCGGGCACCCGGGCGGCACGGCGAACACGGCGGAGCCGATCGGGGTGGTCCACTCGTTGAGCAGGTCCCGCTCGGCGAGGCGACGCTGGATGGGCAGGAACTGCGTCGTGACGTCCGCCTGGTACGAGGCGAAGATCAGTCCGCTGTCGGCGGTGCCGTCGGCGGCCGGTACCCCGTCGTAGTTGTACGGGCGGCGCAGGATGCGCAGCCGGTCGTCGGTGACCCGGGCGCGGGTCAGGTGGGAGAAGTCGGGGATGACGGTGAGCCCGGCGGCGTCGACGGCGGCGAAGTCGGGCTCGTCGTGTTCGGCCGTGCCGGTCAGCGGGGCGCCGGTGTCGAGCCGACGGCCGACGGCCAGCTCCCGGTCGGCGCGGCCGAGCAGGTCCCAGGTCTCCAGGTTCATGCTGATCCGCCGCACGACCAGGGTGCTGCTGTCCCGCAGCCACGCCGGGCCGTCGGGCACCCACACGGCGGTCTCCAGCGGCCCGCCGGGGCGGGGGTTGGCGGTGCCGTCGAGCTGGCCGAACAGGTTGCGCTGGGTGCGCCCCGGTTCCGCGCCGGCCGCCCGGCGGAAGCCCTGCTGCACCCACGCCACGGTCGCGAACGGCCGGCTGTCCTTGACCAGGACCCGCTGGGCGTGGGCCACCGTGACCGGGTCGTCGGCGCAGATCTGCAGCAGCAGGTCCCCGCCGGACCAGCGGGGCTGGAGGCGGTCGACGCGGAAGGCCGGCAGCGCCGCCACCGACGCCGGCCGGCGCTCGTCGAGGCCGGCGGCCCGGTAGAGGCCGGGGCCGAAGCCGAACGTGACGGTCAGCCGCGCGGGCAGCAGGCCGAGCTCGGGTTCGGTGTCGGCGAGGGCCGGCCGGCCCTGGGTGAGGCGGGCGGCGTCGTCGGTGAGCAGCCGCAGCAGCCGGCCCAGGGCGGCCCGGTCGGTGGCCGGGGCGAGGTTCAGCGCGACGAACGACGCGTGCGCCTGTGGCTCGGTGTCCACCCCCGCCTGACGCGCGCCGTGGAACGGCACCACCGCGCCGCCGACGTCGGCCACCGGGACCGCCCCGCCGGGGCGTACGTCGGCGTCGTCGGAGCGGGCGGCGGCGATCGCGGCGGCGGCGAGCGTGCCCCCGGCGGCCAAAGCCCCGCCGGTGAGCAGGGCGCGCCTGCGCACCGGACGGCCGGTGGCGGTGCCGGTCATGCGGCGGGGCTCGTGGTCACCTGCGGCGTGCCGCTCATGCCCGGCATCGGGGTCGCGCCGTGGCCGGGGGCGTAGCTCTCCTGCGCGCCGGTGAACGGCTTGGCCACGGCGGTGAAGGTCTGCGTCCGGCCGTCGGCGAAGGTGAGCGTGAAGGAGAGTTCGTCGCCGGCCCGCACCGGCTGCCGGAGGTTCATCAGCATCAGGTGCTCGCCGCCGGGCTCCAGGACGTGGCTGCTCTTCGCCCTGACCACGATGCCGCCCTGCTTGGCCTGCATGACCATCTTGCCGTCCTTCATGGTCATCTCGTGCAGCTCCATCGGGGACACGTCGGTGGCCGCGCCGGTGATGGTCACGTCCGTGTCCCCGTCGTTGACCAGGGTGCCGAAGGCCGCGGTCATGCCCTTGTCGGCGGCCTTCACCCACGGGTCGCGCACGGTCAGCACCCCGGCGGCGGCGCTCGCCGACACCGACGGTGACGGTGACGGGTTCGGCGCGGCGGTGGACGTGTCGTCCGGCGAGCCGCAGCCGGCGGCGACCGCCGCCGTGAGGGCGGCGGTGAGCAGGGCTGCCGTGCGCCGCGTGCGGCGGGGTGCGGTGAGGCTGGGCATGGGTTCCCCTTCGATGATCGATTGCAGGTGGATGGTCGGCGTCACGGGGGGTTAAGTTCCGCGGCTGTCCGTGACCCACGCCACTCGGGGGATCCGGTCGGGGCGGACGCCGCGACGGGCCGGCCGGTGGACCTGCGCGCGGGCGGGGAAACTTTTGCCATCTGCGGAAAAAGTTCGCAGAGGCTTGACGGAAGTCCGGGTGCGGCGAGGATGATCCAATGCGTCGTCCCCCTCCGGTCCCCGGCCGCTGCGTCTCGGGCCTGCTCGCTGTCGTCCTCGCCGCGGCGGTCGCCGTCCTCGGGGCCGCCCCGCCCGCCGCGGCGCACGGCACCCTGGCCATGTCCACGCCGGCGACCGGCGCCACGGTCGCCGAGCCGTTGGCGACCGTGCAGCTCTACTTCACCGAGCGGGTCGCCGACAACGCGTACTTCGCGGTCACCGCGCCGGACGGCGGCCGGGTCGACGACGGCTGGACGCACGGGTCGCCCGCGCCCCTGGACAAGCCGGTGCGGGAATACCTGCTCGTCGACGGGAAGTTCGAGCCGCGCGAATACGCCACCGGCTTCCCGGCGGTGGTGAAACTGGCGCACCTGCCGGCGGCCGGGCAGTACACGGTCAGCTACCTGTCGGTTGCCTCCGACGGCGAGCCGGTGCGGGGCACGATGAGCTTCCGGTACACCGGCCGGGTCACGGCCGCCCCGCAGGGCTGGCGCCCGCCGACCACGGGACCCGACCCGTCGCTCGTCGCCGCCGCCGAGCAGCACGAGACGTCCGGACACGGCTCGCCCCGGTCCGCGGGCGCGTCGGCCGCGCCGGCCGCGTCCCCGGCCGCCCCCGGCGCGGCGGCCTCTCCCGCAGCGGCCCCCGCCGACGCCGGGGACGCCGGCGGGCCCGGCTGGCTCGGCTGGCTCGGCGTCGTCGTGGCGGTCGCGGCGGTGGCCGGCGTCGTCGGGTGGCGGCACCGCGCCGCGCGGGCAGGTGGCCCGGCAGCCCGTTGGCCGTGGACCCGCCGCCCCGCCGCCGGTCGGGCGGTGCGCCGCGCTTCGGCTGCCCGGGCGGCGGGACGGGCGAAGTCGCCCGGCCCGAAGCCGCGCGCGGCGACCAGGGGCGGCGGCCCCCGACGCGGCCCGGCCGGGCCGGGCGAGGCACCCGAGCCCGCGCCGTCGGGCGGGCCCCGGCTCGGCGACCGGGGCCTCGCCGTGGTCGTCGGCGGGCTGGTGGTCGCCCTGCTGGCCGGGTTCGGGCTCGGCCGCGTCGGTGCCGGCGACGGGCGGGCCGCCACGGCGGCCGTCGGCGGGTCGCCCGTCGCCGGAAGCCCGGTCGCGGCGGGGGACGGCCACCAGCACGCGGCGGGGGCCGGGGCGCACACGCATCCCGGCGACGGCGACCCGGCGCAGGCGCAGGTGACCGGCACGACGGTCAGCGCCGGCGGCTACACGCTCAAGCCGGTGACGCGGTCCCAGCCGGCCGGCGTGAACGCGGACTACCGGTTCCGGATCGTGGGCGCCGACGGGCGGCCGGAGACGCGCTTCGCGGTCGTGCACGACAAGCCGCTGCACCTGGTCGTGGTGGGTCGGGACCTGGGCGGCTACCAGCACCTGCACCCGACGATGGCCGCCGACGGCACCTGGAGCGTGCCCCTGACGCTCAAGCGGGCCGGGGGCTACCGCGTCTACGCCGACTTCGCCACGACCGCCGCCGACGGCACCGCGCGGCCGCTGGTCCTCGGCGTCGACCACCAGGTTCCCGGCGCGCACACCCCGGCCACCCTCCCGGCCGCCCAGCCGAGGGCGACGGCCGGGCCGTTCGAGGTGGAAATGGTCGGCACCCCGACGATCGGGGCGACGGTGCCGCTGTCGTTCCGGGTGGGCCGGGCCGGCGCGCCCGCGCGCCTGGAACGCTACCTGGGCGCGTACGGGCACCTGGTGGTCGTCCGCGAGGGCGACCTGGGCTACGTGCACGTCCACCCGGATCAGGAACTGGTCGACGGGGCGCCCAGGTTCTGGCTGACCGCGCCGGGCCCGAGCCGCTACCGGGCGTACTTCGACTTCCAGGTCGACGGGAAGGTCCAGACCGCCGAGTTCACCCTCGACCTGGGGTGAGACCCGGGGGCCGGCCCGCACCGCTGCCGATGCGGGCCGCCCCCGACGAGCCGGGCCGCGCTAGCCCTCGATCCGGACGATGTTGCGGATCTTGTTGGACGCGTCCAGCGCCGCCACCTTGTACGCCTCGGCGAGGGTCGGGTAGTTGAACACCGCGTCGATGAGGTAGTCGACGGTGCCGCCGCAACCCATGACGGTCTGCCCGATGTGCACGATCTCGGTGGCGCCGGTGCCGAACACGTGCACGCCGAGCAGCCGGCCGTCGGCCGGTGACACCAGCAGCTTCAGCATGCCGTACGAGTCGCCGACGATCTGGCCGCGGGCCAGCTCCCGGTAGCGGGCGATGCCGACCTCGAACGGCGTGGAGCTCTCCGTCAGCTGCTCCTCGGTCTTCCCGACGAAGCTGATCTCCGGAATGGTGTAGATGCCGATCGGCTGCAGCTCGTTGAGCGCGCGGACCGGTTCCCCGCAGGCGTGCTGCGCCGCGATGCGGCCCTGCTCCATCGAGGTGGACGCCAGCGCCGGGAACCCGATCACGTCGCCGACGGCGTAGATGTTCTCCACCGCCGTGCGGTAGTTCGCGTCGACCGTGATCCGGCCGCGCCGGTCGGCCTGCAACCCGGCCGCCTCCAGCGCCAGCTTGTCGGTCTGGCCCTGGCGGCCGGCCGAGTACATGACGGTGTCCGCGACGATCTTCTTCCCGCTCTTCAGGACGCACAGGGCGGCGCTCTCGTGCTTCTCGACCGCCGCCACCTCCTCGCCGAAGCGGAACGTGACCGACAGGTCGCGCAGGTGGTACTTGAGCGACTCGACGACCTCCTCGTCGCAGAAGTCGAGCATCCGGTCGCGGCGCTCCACCACGGTCACCTTGGTGCCGAGCGCGGCGAACATCGAGGCGTACTCCATGCCGATCACGCCCGCGCCGACCACCACCATGCTGCGGGGGATGGCTTCCAGGTTGATGACCCCGTCGGAGTCCACGATCGTCCGCTCGTCGAACTCGACGCTGTCCGGGCGCGCCGGCCGGGTGCCGGCGGCGATGATGGCCTTGTCGAAGGTGACCCGCGACTCCTGCCCGGACTCGCCGTCGACCCAGATCGTGTGCGGGTCGGCAAACCGCCCGGTGCCGGTGATCAGCGCGACCCGGTTGCGGGCCAGCTGGTTGCGGATGACGTCGGTCTGCCGACTGATCACGTGCTGGGTACGGGCGGCCAGGTCGCCGACCGTGATCTCCTCCTTGAGCCGGTAGCTGCTGCCGTACAGGTCCCGCTGGCTCATGCCGCTGAGATAGAGCACGGCCTCGCGTAACGTCTTGGAAGGGACGGTGCCGGTGTTGATGCACACCCCACCGATCATGTCGCGGCGGTCGACGACGCCGACCCGCCTACCGAGCTTGGCGGCGGCGATCGCGGCCTTCTGACCGCTGGGCCCGGAGCCCAGCACCAACAGGTCGTAGTCATACACGCCGTAAGCCTCGCAAGATCCCGCAACCCGCGCCACCGCACGTTCGGCGGCGGCCCCGGCCCGTCGGCGCCGACAGGCGGACGCCCCGGCACGCCGACCGGTGGGCCGACGTGCCGGGGCGCGGGTGCGAGCCGGGTCAGGGGGTGGTGATGTTGAAGCTCCTGACGGTGGCGCTGCCGCCGAGGGCCTGGGTGGCGTAGTTGAAGACGCCGAACCGGTAGCCCATGAAGAACGGCCAGTTGTTGTCGAGGGTGAGCGCGTTGCCGAGGGAGACGAAGTTGGTGCCGTCGGTGCTGTAGGAGAAGCGGGCCTGCCGACCCGCGCCGGGTCTGATGTCGGCGTTGACGCGCAACCAGATGCGTCCGCCGCTGATCGCCGCGCCGGCAATCTCGGTGCCGGTGTTGGTGGTGTTCCAGTTGCTGTCCATGGTGATGTTGTTGGTCATGACCACCCGGTTGGCCCCGTTGTCGCGTTTGACGCCGATCCAGGCGGACGAGTTGCGCAGCATGGACAGGCCGCTGCGGTCACCGTCACGCATCGTGGAGTAGTCGAGCTCGATGGTGGCGGTGCTGGTCGGCCCCTGGATGCGGTGGGTCAGGGTGTTGCGGGCCTTGTAGAGGTCGGTGGTGACCGTGGCGGTCTGCAGCCGCAGCCCGTTGTTGACCGACCACTTGGTGTCGTCGGGGTTGTGGTTCCACTCGTACTGCGGGCCGAGCGTGGTGCCGGGGAACGTGTCGTTGCCGATCATGGGCTTGACCGGGCGGGTGGGCAGGGGGTTGGGGTAGGAGGCGCCCCAGGCGCCGTTGACGGTCTGGATCTGGGGCCAGCCGTCGGAGGTCCAGTTGATCGGGGCGAGGGCGGGCACCCGGCCGCCGGGGTACGCGTCGATGAAGCTCATGTAGTACCACTGGCCGTTCTGGGTCTGCACGAGCCCACCCTGGTGGGGGACGCCGCCGCCGGAGATCGGGCCGGGCATGTTGAGCAGGACCTGGCGCATCTCGTACGGGCCGAACGGGGAGCTGGACTTGAGCACGTACTGGCCGTTGGCGGGGCGGGTCAGCCAGATGTAGTAGCTGCCGTTGCGCTTGTAGAAGCGGGCGCCCTCGAGGGTGCCGACGCTGGACGGCGTGGAGAAGACCTGCTGCGAGCGGACCTGGGTCTTCCCGTCGGCGGAGAGCTGGGCGACGCTGATCTGGCTGTTGCCGTACGCGACGTACATGGTGTCGTTGTCGTCGACGAGCAGGCCGGCGTCGTAGTAGCAGTTGTTGATGGTGGAGATGCGATTCCAGCCGCTCTCGACGCTCGTGGAGCTGTAGACGTGCGTCTTGGAGAAGTCGACGCAGCCGAGCCAGTAGAACGTGTTGTTGCTCTTGCGGTAGTTCATGGCCGAGGCCCAGATGCCGTCGACGTAGGCGTTCGACCCGTTGAGGTCGTACTTGGTGCCGAAGTCGAGGCGGGGCACCGAGTGGCCGGCGAACTCCCAGTTGACGAGGTCGTACGAGCGCAGGATCGGCGCGCCGGGGGAGTAGTGCATGGTGGAGGCGGAGTAGTAGTAGGCGTCACCGACGCGGAAGATGTCGATGTCGGCGAAGTCCTGCCACAACACCGGGTTCGTGAACGACCCCGATGGCGGCGGCGTGGTCGGCGGCGGCGTGGTGGGCGGGGGCGTGGTCGTCGGCGGTGGCGTGGTCGGGTTGCCCGTGGGGGCCGAGCCGGTGCAGGTGACGCCGTTGAGGGCGAAACTGGTCGGCGCCGGGTTGCTCGACGTCCAGGTGCCGTTGAAGCCGAAGCTGACGTTGCCCCCGGTGGGGATGGAGCCGTTGAACGAGGCGTTGGTCACCGTGACCTGGGCACCCGACTGGCTGACCGTGCCGTTCCACAGCTGGCTGATCGTCTGCCCCGCGGCGAAGGACCAGGTCAGGCGCCAGCCGTTGACCGGGTCGCCGAGGTTGTCCACCGTGACGTTGGCGCCGAAGCCGCCCTGCCACTGGCTGGACACCGCGTAGGTGACCTTGCAGCCGGCGGCGGCCTGGGCGGAGACGGCCATGGTGGCCCCGGCGGCGCTGACGGCGATGGCCGTCGTCGCGGCGAGCCAGAGCCGAAGACGCGAGCGTTTCACTGCCTTTCCTCTCCTCTGTGCGATCCTGGATCTGCTGGTCGTGGCACGTCGGGCGGGGTGCGCCGGCCTGGCGTGCGGGGCGCGACGCCGGGGAGGCGGAGAACCCCGACCGCCGCGGCGCCGCACCCGCCGGCACGCGCCGGCGGACGGAGTTTCGGTCGGATGGCAGCCCGGCACGGTCGCGGCTGGTGAGACTGGACGATCGTGGCTGCGGAACGTCACGGGTCTGTCGACATCAGCCCGAGGCCCGGCCGACAGAGGCTCCCGTCCCCGACCGGCACCTGGCATGGTGCAGCGCTCGGCGGACGGCCCCGGACAGCTGTCGTCGGTGCCGCTCGTGCTTGCGGCTCCGGTCCCGGATCGGAGGCCGTACTGCCGGTCGGAGCGCGCCCTTCGCTCCTGCAGCGGACACTAGCGTGTTACCGTTCACATCGGCAAGTCATCGACCTGAAGCGATGTTCGGGGATCTCGCCGTCGGCGGGACCGGGCTCGTCGGCGCCCCGGGTCGGGTGCGGCGTGGGAACTCAGAAAGCGAGGCCGATCGCCAGGGCGGCGATGCCGAGCAGCGGCGGCACGAGCTGCTTGAGGGCCGCGCCGGCCTTCGACGGGGCCGAGACCAGCAGGACCACACCGGCGGCGACCATGCATCCGGCGCCGACGAAGACCAGCGTCGCCCCGACGGTCCGCGAGCCGGACGCGAAGAGGACGATGCCGAGCGCGACGGCGATCGCCAGGAACAGGTTGTAGAACCCCTGGTTGAAGGCGAGTGCCTTCGTCGTCTCCGCGTCCGCCCTGCTGGCGATGCCGAAGATGGCGCGCGCCCGGGCGCCCGTCCAGGCGATCGACTCCAGGTAGAAGATGTAGACGTGGACGAGGCCGGCGAGGCCGGCCAGCACGAGTCCGGCGATGATCATGATGCCGCTTCCTCCGATCGCGCCCCGCCGGCCGGGTGGGCCACCGGTGGGACCATTCTCCCCCCGTCCTTCGGCGGCACGGGCCCGGCCCCACCGGCCGAGGGGTCAGGACGACCGAGGCGATCACGCTGATTCCGGCCACCACGGAGCCCCAGCCGCGCGCGGCTGACGCTCCGTGGTGCCACCCGACGACGATGCGCCCGCCAGCGCCCCGCCAAATAGGGCCTTTCCGCCCGCCTCGGACTGCGCACCTGGCATCCTCGGCAACGGGGCGGCCCGCCCTGCCGCCGGCAGGGCGACGGGGACCCGCCACGGCCGCGCCACCGGGCGCGCCCGGGACGCACCACGGTGGGGCAGCATGCGAGGGCAGCAGTCGAATCCGAACGGACCCGCTCCGCGCCGGGTCGGTCCCCCGGTCGGCGGGGCCGGGTCGGACGACGCCCGGCGTAGCCGCCGGCTCGTCGCCGGGCTGCTTCTCGGCGCGGCCGGCGCCATCGACGTGTCGGTCGGCGCGGGCGCCGTCCGGGTGGACCCGTACGTGGTGATCGACGAGGGGTTCCGGCGTCTCGACGTCACGGGATGGGCGTGGCTCCAACTGGCGACGGGGCTGGCGGTGATCGCGGCGGCGCTGGCGTTGACCGTCGACCGGCGGGCCACCGTCTGCGCGGCGATCGGTGCCGGCGCGTTCGGCGTCCTGCTCACCGTGGCCCTGTTCGCGTACCAGCCGGTGGAGCGGGTGATGTCGGGGCTGCTGGCCGCCGTGGCGGTCTGGCTGCTCGCCGGGCACCTGCGGGCGACGCCCCGCCGGCGGCCCGGCCCGCCGGCCGGGCGGGAGGTCAGCTGACCGGCGCGCAGAGCTGCGACTGCAGGAACGGCTTCGTGCCCGGCGGGACCTGGCCCCGCCACGCCGGGTTGAGCGTGACCGTCAGGGGCGGTGCCTGCCAGGCCGCCCCGAGGCGCTGGAGCACGCCGTACTCGGTGCGCGGCTTGTCGAGGTTCTGGCCCGAGAGGAAGCCGATCATCTCGTCGGCGATCATCCGGCGGCCGAGGAACCCCGCGTGGAGGGCGGGGACCTCGACGACCGGGATCCTGGTGAACGGTCCCGGCGGTGCCTCCACGGAGCTGACGGTGGGCAGGAAGGCGATCATCCGCACCCCGGGGACCGGGCACATCGTCTGGTAGCGGTAGAAGGGCGCGTTGTCGATGAGGGAGCGGACGAACGGCTCGTCGGGATTGCTGGTGCCGTTGCCGAGGCGGTTGGCGAACCCGAACATGGCGCGCAGCACCCATCCCGCGCCGATCCCCCACCCGCTGCTGGCCTCCGCCGGCGGATAGTAGGCCCGCCCGGAGCGGACCAGCGGGCTGAACATCAGCAGCGCGCGCACCGGTGAGCCCGGCCGGTCGCGCAGGTAGGTCCGCGCCACCATGGCCCCCTCGCTCTCCCCGAGCAGCGCGATTGGCCGCCCGGTGAGCCGGTGCAGCGCGTCGACCTGTGCGGCCAGGCGCTCCGCACTGGTCGCCAGCGACTGGTGGGTGTCCAACGCCTGGTAGGGCAGCGGCCGGCCACCCGCGTCCACCCCGGCGTAGGAGTAGCGCCGCACCCGGGGGTCCGCGGCCGGCCGGCCGTCATAGGTGCTGTCGTGCCCGGCGAGCAGGAGCACCGCGTACGGGACGGACGCCGCCAGGGGTTGCGAGAAGACGGGCGGGCCGAACGTGTCCCGCATGCCGCTGCGCGGCACCGCGAGGATCTGGATGACCAGGGGCACGGCCAGCGCCAGGGCCACCACCACCGGCGCCACCGGCACCCTTGGCAGCCGCACGTGGGCGGGCCGCAGCGCCGCGCGCACCGTCTGGTGCCACAGCAGCCCGTTGCACAACCCCGCCGCCAGCGCGACCAGCGGCGTCCACGCCGGGGCGGCGCTCCACACCAGCCCCCCGGCCACCGAGAGCACCACCAGGTCCAGCAGCGACCAGCCGAACAGCTCCGCCGACGGCAGCCCCCGCCACCCGCGGGGGACGACGGCCATCCGTTGCAGGAAGGGGGCGAGCAGGATCATCGGACCGAGCGAGACGAACAGGTACCAGGACAGGGCCACCGCCGACGCGGCGACCGACAGCGCGGCGAAGGGCGTGACGATGACGGCGGTGAGCGCGGCCACCCCCAGGTTGCGCCGCACCAGCACGCCCGTGGCCGGCCGGGGCGCCCGCGCCGGCCAGGAGAGCAGGACCAGCAGCGCGGACAGGGCACCCCGGAGCGCGACCGCCGCGATCAGACCCAGGGCGAAGGTCAGCCAGGAGTTGTGGTAGACGAAGAGCCACCGCAGGTCGTGGTAGGTGTCGTACGGCCAGACCGCGGTGACCTGCGGCGCGAGCGCCTGCGGCGAGACGAAGCCGATTCGCGTCAGGATCGTGGCCTCGACCAGCGGGACGCCCCCGGCGACGGCGAGCAGCGCCGGCAGACGACGGGATCGTGGCACGGGTCCTGCTCCTTCACCGGGTGGGGTCGGCGCCGACTGTCTCGGCATCGACTCTCTCGCGAGCGACGCCGCCCCGGGGCGATACCGCCGAATCGGGACCGGTCGGTCGGACGGCGGTCGCGGTGTCCGGTATCCGGCCGACCGGCGGGCGGATGGCGGCTCGCCGTGCCTGCCGGCGGTGGCTCACAATGGAGGGCCGGTCACGTGGCCGTGCGGCGGGGGAGGATGCAGTTGACTCAGGCAAGCGAGCCGAGCCCGGCCCGGCCGGCCACGGCGGAGACCACACCGCCGCGCGTCACGCGGGCCCGGCAGGTCCGGCTGGTGGGGCTGACGGTCACGCTGGCCGTCCTCGCGGCGGCCCTGATCCCGATCGTGCTCGCGTTCGGCCCGCCGACCCGCGACGAGCTGCTGGAGCAGGCCGGGCTGAAGGGCAGGCAGCAGCTCCTGATCGGGGTGAAGGACGACCAGCCCGGCATCTCCCAGCGGTTTCCGAACAACGTCTGGAAGGGCTTCGACGTCGACATCGCCTACATGATCGCCGGCTATCTGGGGTTCGACCGGTCCCAGGTGCGGTTCCTGCCGATCGAGAGCGAGGACCGGGCCCGCCGCCAGGCCCGCGACGGGGACGGGTTCGTCACCGTCGACCTGGTGATCGCCTCCTACAGCATCACCAAGCAACGGGAGGAGGAGGGCGCGGTCTTCTCCGCCCCCTACCTCTACACCGAGCAGTCGGTGATCACGCTGGACAGCGTCGGCGAGGCGGAGCAGGTGAGCAGCCTGGAGGACCTGAGTGGGAGGACGGTCTGCACGCTGACCACCTCGACCTCCGCCCAGCGCCTGCGGGAGGCCGGCGCCAAGCCGATCGGCCGCAACCGGATCAGCGACTGCGTCCAGATGCTCTACGACGGCAAGGTGTACGCGGTCACCACCGACGCCGCGATCCTCGCCGGCTTCGTCACCGGCGACCGGCCCGACGACGACGGTCAGCGCTTCCCGGTCGAGCTGCGGGGCGTCAAGCCGCTGCGGCACTGGGACATCGGCTCCTCGGCGCAGGAGAGGTGGGGCGTCAACACCGGCTCCAACGGGGCGTTGCGGGACGTGGTCGACCTCGCCCTCTACGCCTCGGCCGAGGACGAGGAGAACTCGACCTGGGAGCACGCGTACGACGCGAACCTGCGCTGGCAGCAGCGGTACAACCTCCCGCAGTCCGTCGCGGAACAGCGGCAGCCGGAGCCGAGGAAGGTGGAGGTACGGCAGTGGCCGTGGGAGAGGATCGCGCTACCGGCCCCGGCGCACCCCGGATCGCCGCCGGCCCCGGCAAGACGGGCCGACCGCGCCGCATGGCGGGGGCGCGGCAGGCGCAGCAGTGGCTGCTGACGCTCCTGCCGGCGTTCCCCGTCCTGCTGCTGGTGCTGCGGCTGTGGCAGCTCAGCCGGCAGGACATGTCGACCATGCTGCTGCTGGTGCAGTACGTCAGCCCGCTCGGCCTGCTCAGCGCGCTGCTGATCGCGTTGGTCTGGGCGTTCCCCCTGGTCGTGCTGACGTTCGGCGTGCTCGGTCGGTTGCTGCGGCTCAGCGCCCCTGACCGCTTCGACCCGGAACGGTCGCTGTTGGCCTCCGGGACGGCGCGCACGCCGGGCTGGGTGCTCACCGGCGCCGTCGCGCTGGGGGCGCTGACGTGGCAGCTGCGCTTCCTGCCGACGCTGTTGATGCTGGGGCTCTGGCTGCTCGCGCTGCGCACCCGCTACCTGCACCCGGACCAGCCGACCCGGATCCTGCTGGTGAGCGTGGCGCTGCCGCTGGCGGCGGCCGTGCTGGCGTACACCGCGTTGGGCCCGGCGATCTGGGCGGCCCTGCGGCAGGACGAACTGGCCACGGCCGCGCTGCTGGCGGTGCCGCCCGCCGCCGCGGTGCTGCTCACCGGCCCGATCCCCGGCTGGAGCGCCCCGGTGCTGACGCACGGCCTGGCGTACGCGGTCGCCGCCGTGCTCCCGCTGGTGATGGGGGCGGTCTTCCTCCGGGTCCCGGTGCTGCCGACCGCCGCGGTCGAGCTGGCCCCGCCGGGGGCGGGCGCCGCCGGCGCGGACACCGACCCGGGCACGGACCCGGGCGGGGATCCGGCGCCGGCCGACCGGGCGGGGTCGGAGGTGGTGCTCGGCGCGCTCATCACGGTCACCGACACGTCGACGATCGTGCTGGACCGGGCCGAGGGGGTGCGGTTCCTGCCGAACGGCCGGGTCCGGTCGCAGGTGCTGTGCCCGGAGGCGGCGCGGGTGCCGTACAGCGTGGTGACGGTGCACGGCTGGCCGGTGGAGGAGACGGTCCTGGACTGGATGATGCCCCGGCGGCCCGTCGCCGACCCGGACGTCCGCTGCGACGGCCGGCTCCCCGCCGCGCGGTGACTGCCGGCTCGACCGATTGACGGGACAGGCGGGCGTCACTAGCCTGGGCAAGCGCTTTCCTGTGACGCGTCCCGCCTGCACACCGGCCGGGCACCGGTGGCGGCATCCCCGTGCGCGGGGTCCTGCACACCAGTGAAGGAGCACCACCATGTACAGCAGAGAGCGCCGCAGGGCGCTGTGGGTCGCCACGGTCGCGGCGGCGACGCTCACCGCCACCGCCGGCGTCGTGGTCACCGCCGGAACGGCCCAGGCCGCGGTCGGCTGCCGGGTCGCGTACTCGGTCGCCTCGCAGTGGGGCGGCGGCTTCAGCGCGAACGTCAACCTGACCAACGCCGGCGACCCGCTGACCTCCTGGACGGTCACCTGGTCGTTCGCCGCCGGGCAGACCGTCACCCAGGGCTGGAGCGCCAACTTCAGCCAGAGCGGCAGCACCGTGCAGGCGTCGAACGTGAGCTACAACGGCAACCTGGCGACCAACGCCACCACGTCGTTCGGGTTCAACGGCACCTGGAACGACAGCAGCAACCCCGTGCCGACGAGCTTCGCGGTCAACGGCGTGACCTGCACCGGCGGCGTCACCCCGACCACGCCGCCGGCCACCACCGCCCCGCCGACGACCCCGCCGCCCACCACCCCGCCCCCGACC
>NZ_JAHWGR010000027.1:0-121188 GCF_020873825.1 Micromonospora sp. DH13 | reverse complement strand
CTCGTCTAGGGTGAGGTTCGCCGAGATCGCGCTAGGAGCATGCCGTGGAAGCGACCGAGATCCGCAAGCTCGCCGCGCTGGAGGACACCCACTGGTGGTACCGGGAGCGGCGGGTCCTGCTGGCCCGGGCGCTACGCCGGCTGGCCGCCGCCGGCCACGTCCCCGGGCGGGCGCTCGACGTCGGCGCGGCCGGGGGCGGCAACACCCGGGTCCTGCGGGCGCACGGCTGGCAGCCCGTGGCGCTGGAATACAGCGCGGAGGGCGCCGGGGTCGCCCGGGAACGCGGCCTCGACGTGATCCGGGCCGACGCCCGGCACCTGCCGCTGCCGTCGGCGAGCCTGGGCCTGGTCACCGCGTTCGACATCCTGGAGCACTTCGACGAGGACCACCTGGCCGCCGCCGAGATCCGCCGCACGCTGCGCCCCGGGGGCGTGGCGCTGATCGCCGTACCGGCCGACATGGCGCTGTGGTCGGCGCACGACGTTGCGGTCGGTCACGTCCGCCGTTACGACCGGGCGTCGCTGCGGGCCGTGGTGGAGAAGGCTGGGCTGGTGGTCGACGAGCTGTGGAGCTGGAACGTGCTGCTGCGGCCGGTCGCGGCCTGGCGGCGGCGCAAGTCCACCGGCAGCGACCTGGACGAGCTGAACCCGCTGGTCAACCTCGGGCTGCGCGCCGTCGTCACCGCCGAGCGGCACCTGCCGGTGCGGGCGCTGCCGGGGGTGTCGCTGATGCTGCGCGCCCACCGCCCCGCCGCCGACTGACCGCTCCGCCGGGCCCCGCCGACGACTGACCGTCACGCGGAACGCCCCGCCACCGACCAACCTGGCCACCCACCGTTACCATCCATCGGCCCGTCCGGGGTGGACCGGGCGGGTGTGGACGACCACGGGGGATGTGCGAGCGGTGTTGCGACGGATCGGGGCGGTCCTGCTGGCCGTCCTCTGCACGGTGCCGGCGGCGGGCTGCGCCGACGAAGGGACGCGGGCGGCGACAAGCTACGGCCCGTCCCCGGTGGTGACGGGCCCACCCTGGTACGACGAGGTAGCTCCCGCCGAGGCCGGCCTCACCGTCGGCGCTCCGGGCAGCCCCTGCGAGCTGCCGGTCACGTTCTCGCTGCCGACCGGGTGGACGCCCGAGGCGGTGGCGGAGGAGGCCACGATCACGCTGGGCGGGGCCCGGCTGCGCTGCGAGATCGACGCGAAGCCCGCCGGCAGCGTGGGCTTCCTGCGGGTGTGGGCGGCCGACGGGTCCACCGGGGACGGCCGCGCCACGCTGGAGGGGTTCCTCGCCGACTACGGCCGGGTCAGCGAGATCGAGTACCGGCGGGTGCGGCGCGGCCCGCTGGACCTGGTCGAGGCGACGTTCCTGCAGCGCAGCGAGTTCAGCGGCCCGAACCGGCAGCGGGCGCTGGTGGCGGACACCCTGGGCGGCGGGCCGGTACTGCTGACCCTCGGCGGGATGGACACCGACGAGTTCGAGGACATGTTCCCGGCCTATCAGCTCGCGACGCGGACGTTCCAGGTCAACTGACCGCCGGGGCCGTCGAGGCTGCCGGGGCCGTCGAGGCTGCCGGGGCCGTCGAGGCTGCCGGGGCCGTCGAGGCTGCCGGGGCCGTCGGAGCCGTCGGGACCGCCTCCCTGGCCAGCACCACCGCGCCGAGCAGCGCGGCGTCGTCGGCGAAGCCGGAGAGCACCACGTCCGGCCGGTACGGCAGCACGGCGGCGAGCCGCTCGACGAGCAGGCCACGGATCAGGTCGCTGCCGGCCACCCCGCCGACCAGCACCACCCGCTGCGGGTCGACCAGCAGGCAGCAGGTGACCAGGTGGCGGGCCAGCTCGTCGACGCGGGCGGTCAGCGCGTCCCGGGCCGGGCCGGGCGAGGCGGCGGCGGCGGCCAGCCCGGCGGCGGCCCCGGGCACGCCGAGGTCGGCGGCGAGCCGGTCCAGCGCCCGGCCGGAGAAGTCCAGCTCCAGCATGGTGCCGGGCCAGGGGCCGCCGGCCACGGCGTACCCGATCTCGCCGGCCGCCCCGTGGTGGCCGGGCAGCACGGCACCGCGCACGGTGAGCGCCGCCGCGACGCCGGTGCCGATGCCGACGACCAGGCCGGGGTCGGCGTCGCGGAGCGCGCCGAGGCGCAGCTCGGCCAGGGCGGCGGCGTTCAGGTCGTTGTCGACGGCGACGACGGGCGCGCCGAGCCGGTCGCGCACCGCGTCGGCCAGCCGCAGCCGGTCCCAGCCGGGCACGTTCGGGGCCAGGTCGATGCCGTCGGGCCGGACCACCCCGGGCGAGGCGACGCCCGCCGCCGCGAGCGGCCCGCCGGCCTGCCCCACCAGCTTCGCGGCCAGCTCCAGGGCGCGGTCCAGGGCCTGCGGGGCACCCCGTTCGGCGTACGTGGGCACCCGCTCGCGGGCCAGCAGCCGGCCCGCCGCGTCGGCGACCCCGACGGCCATCTTGGTGCCGCCGAAGTCGATGCCGAGCAGCACGCCGTCGTCGCCGGTCACCTGCGCAGCGCCGGTCACCTCCGCGTCGCCGGTCAGCGGGGCGGGCGGGGTGGCGGGGCCGTCCAGCCGCAGGTTCACGCGCCGGTCCCCTCGGTCGTGGTGGCGCGCGCGCTCACCGGGCGGCCCGTTCGGCGGCGACGGCGTCGAGCGCCGCGTCGGCGGCGGCGAGCCGGGCCCGTACGGCGGCGAGCCGGCCGCCGGCGGCGTCGAATGCCACCCGCAGCGTGGCCACCTGGTTGCGGACGGCGCACCGGCCGGGGCCGTCGACCTGCGCCCGGTCGAGCACCAGCTCGGGGCGGACGGCGGCGGCGAGCAGGTCGGCGATCGCGTCGTCGTCGAGCCGGTCGGTGATGCCCTGCGCCGCCGCGCGGACCCCCTCGGCGGTCCACGTGTCGGGGGCACCGGCGCGGACCAGCCGGCCGACCACCGAGTGGGCGGCCCGGAACGGCACCCCGTGCCGGGTCAGCGCGTCCGCGGCGGCGGTGGTGGTGGCCCCGGAGGCGACGATCTCCCCCGCCGACGGCGGCTCCAGCGGCTCGATCTCGGCGAGGAAGCCGCCGAGCAGGGCGAAGAACCGGTCGGTGCGGTCGTTGCTCTCCCAGAGCCGCACCTGGACGTCGGTGGTGGCGTTGTTGGAGTCCTCCCACCAGGCCGCGCCGACGTTGTTGAGCACGCTCGCGGCGTCGGCGGCGGTCGCGCCGGCGTACGAGACGAGGTGCTCCAGCACCACCGGGTTGCGCTTCTGCGGCATGATGCTGCTGCCCTGGGTGAAGTCGCCGGGGGTGGTCACCCAGCGCCAGCTCAGCCAGTCCATCAGGGTGCGGGCCAGCCGCGCCCCGGTGGCGAGGGCCTGCGCGTTGAGCGTGCCGACCCGGACCAGGTGGTCCGCGCCGGCGACCGCCTCGTACGAGTTGGTGACCAGGCCGGCGAAGCCGAGCAGCTCCGCCACCCGGGCCGGGTCGATGTCCAGGTCGGTGCCGGCGAACGCGCAGGAGCCCAGCGGCGAGACGTTGAGCGCGTCGATCAGGTCGGCGTAGGCGGCGGCCTCGCCCGCGAGGGCCTCGGCGTACCCGGCGAGGGCGTGGCCGATGGTGGTGGGCTGGGCGGGCCGGCGGTGGGTGTAGCCGGTGATCACCACGTCGGCGTACCGGTCGGCGGCGGCCAGGGCGGTGGCCCCGGTGGCCAGCACCCGGTCGAGGACGCCGACGAGCTGGTCGCGCAGCAGCATCCGGAACACCCCGGCGTCGAGGTCGTTGCGGCTGCGGGCCATCTGCACGTCCAGCTCGGACGCCGGCACGCCGCACGCGGCGGCCAGCCGCTTCTCCAGCAGGTAGTACGTGTCCTCGAAGGTGCCGTCGAACGGCGGCGCAGCGCTGGTGTCGGCGCGCAGCTCCGCCAGCCCGCGCAGCAGCCGGGCGCCCCGCTCGGCGGGGATCAGCCCCTGCTCGGTCAGCATCACCACGTGCGCCTGGCTGGCCCGCACCATCGCCGGGAAGAGCCGCCCGACGTGGTGGTCGTACGTGGGCCGGAGGTGGTGCCGCTGGTAGGTGGTCAGCGCGGGTGTGCTCATCAGGGTCTCTGCTTCCTTCCGGTGCCGGGCGGGACGTGGGGCAGGCGCGACGCCGCTCGCCGCGCCCGGGACGTCAGCCGGTCGTGGTGTCCAGGCCGAGCAGGCGCTCGGCGTTGCCGGCGAAGATCGCACGCAGGTGGTCGTCGGGCAGGCCCAGCTCGTGGCAGACGCGGAGCTGGTCGTCGAGGTAGCGGGTGACGTAGCCGCGCGGGAACCACGACGAGTCGCTGCCGTAGACGATGCGGTGCGGGCCGATGGTCTCGTAGCAGCGCCGGAACAGGTCCTCCAGCGTCAGCTTGTAGGGCATCCAGCGCACCCACTGGTTGGAGCCGGACGTGTCGACGTGGATGTTCGGGCAGCCCCAGGCGGCGAAGAGCAGGTCCTGCACGTGCTGGACGCCGAAGTGCGGCACCACGACGGCCAGCTCGGGGAAGCGCCGGGCCATCCGGGCCAGCTCGTCGGGGCCGCCGTGCCGGCCGAAGCTCAGCCCGCCCGCGCTGCCGTAGTGCCCGATGTGGATCAGCACGGGCACGCCGAGGCGCTGGGCGGTCGCCCAGAGCGGGTCGAGGTCGGCGTGGTCGAGGGGGCCGCGCAGCAGCGGGGCGAACAGCTTCAGCCCGCGCAGGCCGCGTTCGGTGACGGCGCGTTCCAGCTCGGCGGCGGCCCCCGGAGAGTACGGGTCGTGGTGGGCGAGGCCGAGCAGCAGGTCGGGGTGGCGGTCGACGACGTCGGCGACGGTGTCGTTGCCGCCGCCGGTGACGAACACGGCCCGCCGCACGTTGACCCGGCGCAGCTCCTCGGCCCACCGGTCCGCCTCGTCCTCCCAGCGCTGCGCCGGGGGCTCCGGGTCGGCGAAGGCCCACGCCCGCCGCCACTTCGCCGCGTACGGGGCGGAGCCGGCGGCGCGGACGGCCCGCTCGTGCTCGCCGCCGGGGTGCATCCCGGCGGCGTGCTCGCACGCCTGGATCGTCGGGTCGGCGGCGATGCGGAAGTGCAGGTGGAAGTCGACGATGTCGAGTCCCCGGTCGACGGTCACGACGGCTCCCCCTCGGCGGGCGGCGAGTCCGGCAGCGGACCGACGCCCGCCGGCGAGTCCGGCAGCGGGTCGGCGGTGGGGGGGGCGGGCGGGGCGGCGGCCACCCAGGCGGCGACGACCTCCCGCAGCCGCGTCCCGGCCAGCTCGCGCACCCGCCGGCCGGCGGGCTCGTCGGCCAGCGACACGTGCCCGGACCAGCCCTGCCACGGGTCGGGCCGGGACTCCACCAGCACGTACGGGTGGGTCACCGGCAGCTTCGGCTTCGGCGGGAGGTCGTCGACCGCGCCGAGCCGGACCGCGCCGGGGTCGAACCCGAGCACCCCGGACGTCTCGTACGCGCCGCCGTGGCCGCGGGAGACCTGCGGCCCGTACAGCTCGGTGGTCTCGGCGGGGGTGACGAGCTGGAACCAGTTGACCAGCAGCAGGCTCGCCGTGCGCCGGCCGGACACCCACTCCATGGCGGCCCGGACGGTGGACATGTTGGCGTCGTGCCCGTTGACGATCAGCAGCCGGGTGAAGCCGGCCGCCACGATGCCCTCGATGACGTCGGCGAGGTAGCCGACGGCGATCTCCGGCCGGATCGCCACGGTGCCGGGCCACGGCCGGGTCTGGCCGGGGCAGGCGGCGTACGCGACGGCGGGGAAGAGCACCCCGCGCGGGCCCGCCGCCGGGGGCGCGGCCTCGTCCGGGGTCCCGCCGCCGGACGAGGCCGCGCCGTCTGCGGAGGCCTGCGCGCTCTCGGCGGCGAAGCCCTCGGCGAGGATCAGGTCGGTGCCCAGCGGCAGGTGCGGGCCGTGCCACTCGACCGCGCCGACCGGCAGCACCGCGAAGTCGGCCGCGGCGGCGACCGCCGCCAGCTCCCCGCCGGGGACCCGGGCGACCGGGACCAGCCCGCCGTGGGCGAGCCAGGCGGCCACGTGGTCGCCGGCCGGTGTCGTCACGCCGTCCATCGCGCCGCCTCCCGGGTCGAGCGTCGGCCGCCCGCCAGGCGGCCGGAGACCACCATCACCACGAAGATCAGGACCACCTGGAGCATGCCGTACGCGGCGGCGGTGCCGACCTCGAACGAGTACATCCGGTTGTTGATCTCCACGGAGATGGGCGCGGTCTCCGAGGTGTAGATGAGCACCGAGGCGACGAACTCGCCGACCCCGTGCACGAAGGCGAGCAGCGCGCCGGCCAGCACGCCCGGCAGCATCAGCCGCAGGGTGACCGTGCCGAACGCCCGCCACCAGGACGCCCCGAGGTTGCGGGCGGCCTCCTCCAGCGACGGGTCGAGCTGCGCCAGGGCGGCCGAGCTGGAGCGGAAGACCAGCGGCAGGAACCGCACGAAGTACGCCAGCGGCATGATCCAGAAGGTGCCGATGAGCACCTGCCCGAAGCTGAACGCGTTGCCGGTGCTGAACGCCGAGATGAGGTTGATCGCCACCACCGTGCCAGGCAGCGCCCAGGCCAGCATGACCGCCACGTCCAGCAGGCCCCGGCCGCGGAAGTCCAGCCGGCGCACCGCGTACGCGATGAGCACGCCGACCACGACGCAGGCGACGGTGGCGATGAGGCTCATCTTGAGCGAGTTGAGGATCGGCTGGAACGCCCTCGGCTCCGCGAAGATCGTGACGAAGTTCTGCATCGTGTACTGCGCGGGGATCACCTCGGTGGTCCACGAGCCGTCCCGGGAGAACGCCACCAGGGCGATCGTCGCCACCGGCGCGAGCAGCACGGCCGTGGCCAGCAGGGACGCGGCCAGGGCGAGCCACCGGCCGAGCGGGTTGGTGATCTCCCGCCGGTGGGCGGCGACGCCCTTGGACTGGGAGCGGTAGCTGCGCCGCCCCTCGTACCAGCGCATGCCGAGCAGGAACAGCACCGAGACGACGCCGAGCACGGAGGCATAGGTCGACGCCATCGGCAGGTCGCCGTTGGTGCGGTTGATGTAGATCTGCATGGTCATCGTCTGGTCCACCCCGAACAGCAGCGGGGCGGTGTACGACGCCAGGGACGTCATGAACACCAGCAGCGACGCCGACACCAGCGCCGGGGTGAGCATCGGCAGCAGCACCGTGCGCCACACCCGCACCCGCCCGGCGCCCAGGTTGTAGGCGGCCTCCTCCACCGACGGGTCCATCCCGCCGAGGGCGGCGGAGGCGGACAGGTAGAAGTACGGGTACATGGTGAACGTGTGCACCACCAGCACCCCGGCGATGCCGCTGAACGGCAGCACCGGGTTCTCCGCGCCGAAGAGCTGCTGCAGGCCGCGCGGCAGGATGCCGGTCTCGCTGTAGAGGAGCTGGAACGAGATCGCCCCGATCAGCGGCGGCAGGGCCGCCGGCACCAGGATGATCGCCTCGATCAGCTTGCGGCCGGGGAACGAGAAGCGCTTGAGCAGGAACGCCATCGCCACGCCGACGATCCCGCAGAGCAGCACGCTGGCCGCCGAGATGATCAGCGAGGTGACCAGCGACGACCGGGCCACCCCGTCGCCGGTAAGGAAGCTGCCGTAGTTCTCCACCCCGTCCACGCCGACGCTCTCGGCGAAGGTGGCGAACATGGGCTGCACGACGTACCCGAAGAGGACCAGCGCGAGCGGGAAGACCAGCACGTACGGGAACCAGCGGGAGCCGGTGCCCCCGGCGAACCGGTCGGCCAGCCGGCGGCGCGGGCCCGGCGGCGGCGTCGGCTCCTTCGTGACCGGCGCGACGGTGGCCGGGCTCGGGGTGGCGGGGATGGTGGTCACGGACGCACCACCCACATCCGGTCCCGGTTGAGCCGCAGCCCGACCTGGTCGCCGACGGCGATGCCGGCCGGCACGTCGACGGCGGCCACCTGCATGCGCTCCCCGGCGGTGTCGACGACCAGGTTGGTGGCCATCCCGGTGAACTCCAGCTCGGCGATGCGGCCGGGCAGCGCGCCCGGCTCCGTGGTGGAGGTGAGGCCGATGTGCTCGGGGCGCACCGACACCTGGGCGGTCTCGCCCTGGCGCAGCCCGTGGTCGGCCGGGGCCGGCACGTCGATCTCGCCGCCGCCGGGCAGCCCCACCGTCACGGCCCGTTCCGTGGCGCCCTGCACGGGCAGGGTGAGCACGTTGCTGCGCCCGATGAACCGGGCGACGAAGCTCGTCGCCGGGCGGTGGTAGATCTCCTGCGGCGCGCCGATCTGCTGCACCCGGCCCGCCTGCATGACCGCGATCCGGTCCGACATGGCCATCGCCTCGGCCTGGTCGTGGGTGACGTAGATGCCGGTGGTGCCGGCCTCCTGCTGGATGCGGCGGATCTCCGTGCGGGTCTCCTCGCGCAGCTTCGCGTCGAGGTTGGACAGCGGCTCGTCGAGCAGCAGGGTCTTCGGCCGGATCACCAGGGCGCGGGCCAGGGCCACCCGCTGCTGCTGGCCGCCGGAGAGCTCGTCGATGCGCCGGTCGCCGTACCCGGCGAGGTGCACCTGGCCGAGGGCCTCCTCGACGCGCCGCCTCGACTCGGCGCGGCCGACCTTGCGGATCTTCAGCCCGTACGCGACGTTCTGCGCGACGGACAGGTGCGGGAAGAGCGCGTAGTTCTGGAACACCATGCCGGTGTCGCGCTTGTTCGGCGGACGCCGGGTGACGTCCTCCGTGCCGAACCGGATCCGGCCGGAGGTGGGGAAGTAGAACCCGGCCACCATGCGCAGGGTGGTGGTCTTGCCGCAGCCGCTCGGGCCGAGCAGGGTGAAGAACTCCCCGGCGGCGATGGTGATGTCGACGTCGGCCACGGCGGCGGTGTCGCCGCCGCGCGCGAAGCGCTTGCTCACCGACTCCAGCGTGACATCGATCATGGCGTCCTCTCCTGTATGGCTGGGTGGCTTCCGGGGCGGGCGCTGTGCAAGGAAGGGCCCCTTGTTAACGCCTGCGGTAGAGAAGGGTCCCCTTCTCACCCCGCTGGGCAGGGCCCAGGGCGCGCCGCGCCCGCCCCGGGTGCCGCCGTGGTCAGCCCTTGTTCTTGATCTGGCTGTTCCAGTGGTTGATCCACTCGGTCTCGTTCTTGCCGATCACGTCCCAGTTGACGTCCAGCGGCTTGAGGTTGAGCTCGGCCAGCCACTGCGGCTTCTCGGCGATCTCCACGGCCGGGATCTGGTAGTAGTCCTTGGCCAGGTCGGCGCGGAGCGCGTCGTCGAAGAGGAACTCCATGAACTTCTGCGCGCCGGTGGTGTTGCCGCCCTTGACCGCGGCGATGCCGTCGACGAGCACCGGGGCGCCGGAGGCCGGCATCACGTAGCCGAACGGCATGTTCGACTGGTTGGCCTGGAGCAGGATGTCCTGGAGGTTCCAGGCGCTGAGCACGCCCTGCTGGCGGGAGAGCTTGAGGTACAGGTCGGCGGGGTTGGCCGCGTACGAACCGGTGTTGGCGTCCAGCTTCTTCAGCCAGTCGTAGCCGGGCTGCGGGTTGCTGCCGTCCGGGGACTGCCGCATGATCATCGACGCGTAGATCGACCGCATGGTGCCGGACGCGGCGACGTCACGGATGACGATCTTGTCCTTCCACTCCGGCTTCAGCAGGTCGTCCCAGTCCTTCGGGGCCTGCTCCGGGGTGAGCGCCTTGTTGTTGTACATGATGACCTCGGGCAGCAGGATCTCCCCGAACCAGCGGCCCTCGGCGTCCTTGTACTTCGCGTCCATCTTGGCGGCGAACGCCGGCTGCCAGCCGGTCAGCAGGTCCTCGGACGCGCCCGCGGAGAGCCCCTGCTGGGTGCCGCCCCACCAGACGTCGGCCTGCGGGTTGGCCTTCTCGGCCCGGACCCGCTCCAGGATCTCCTGCGCGCCCAGGTTGAGGATCTCCACCTTGCCCTTGTACTCGGGGTACTTGGCGGTGAACTGGTCCACCACGAAGGTGGAGACCTTCTTGTCGCGGGCCGTGTAGATGGTGAGCTTCTCGGCGCCCGCGTCGCCGGACGCGTCGTCGCCACCGCCGCCGCAGGCGGTGCCTGCGGCGAGGACTGTGGCCAGCGCACCGGCGAGGAGAAGGCGACGTCTCATGGGGTACCTCCGAGGGGTTCGGGTCGGGTGGAGCCAGGGGGTGGGCAGCTGAGGGGCGGAGCTAGGGGGCGGGTAGCAGGGTGGGCAGCCCGGTGGCCGCCGCGGAGAGGGCGTAGCTGACCGCGCCGTGCAGCACGGCCCGGTCGCCGAGCACGGCCCGGCGGACCTCGGTGGTGCTCGGCGCGGCGGCGGCGACCAAAGCCTGGAGCCGGTCGACGGCCGGGTCGTCGAGCTGGGCGGCGGCGCCGCTGAGCAGCACCCGGCCGGGGTCGATGACGCAGACGCAGGAGACGATCAGCCGGGACCAGGCGGTCAGCACCTCGTCGAGGTACGCGGCGGCGCGCTCGTCGGCGCGCGCCAGCTCGACCAGAGCGGCCACCGGGGCGTCGGGCCGCCGGCCGGGGGCCAGGGCCACCACCCGCTCGGCGACGGCGTTCTCCGACCAGCGGGCCTCGAACGGGCCGACCCCGTCGTGGCCCCGGTCGGCCGGGTCCAGCGGCAGGAAGCCGACCTCGCCGGCCGCCCCGCCCGCGCCCCGGCGGACCTGGCCGTCGAGCACCAGCCCCGCGCCGATGCCGTCGGCGACGTGCAGCAGCAGCAGGTCGGCGACGTCGCTGCCCGCGCCGGCTGCGTGCTCACCGGCCGCCATGAGGTTGACGTCGTTGTCCACCACCACCGGCACGCCGAGGTGCCGCTGCACCGCCTCCCCTATCGGCCGGCCCTCGACGAGGCCGACCGAGGGGGCGAGCCGGACGGCGCCGCCGGAGGAGACGCCGGGCGCGGCGATGGCGACCCCGCGCAGCGCCGGCAGGCCGTCGCCGGCCAGCTCGGGCACTGACCGGCAGATGGTGTCGATGATGTCGCCGGCGAGGCGGACGGTGCGGTGGGCGACGACGGTGCCGTCGCTGTCGGCGATCTCGCAGCTGAGCCGGGACGGCTCCAGGGAGACGGCGGCGACCAGCTCGGCGCGCGGGTTGAACTCCAGCATCGCCCGGGGGCGGCCGGCGCGGGACGCCCCGGGCCCCCGCTCGATGAGGTAGCCCTCGGCGATCAGCTCGCGCACGAGTGGGGTGAGCGTGGCGGGGCTCAGGCCGGTGAGCTCGGTCAGCTCGGCGCGGGAGAGCACCCGCACCTGGCGGGCGGTGGAGATCACGGACAACCGCTTGATCTCCTTCGACCGCTCCCGGCTCACCGGGCTCGTTGGTGGCGTCACCACGTCAGTCACACTTCCTTCCTACGGCGAACGAACTATCGAGTCAAGTAACGAAAGCGTCTCGGCCCACCCGAGGAACCCTCACGAACAGGGAAAACGCCCCGCTTCGGCCCCGATGTCGGATCGGGGGCGCGCGACCGGGCCGGCACCCGGAGAGGTGGACCGGCCTGAATTTATTTCTTTTGCAAAGAAAGAAAGACCTTGCAAAGCATTGACGGGCCGCCGCGCCGGTCCCTAGCGTCACCGGGCGAAGGCCTTCCAGTGTGTACGGACACCCGCGCCGCCGCTGTACCCGGTGACGGAGTCCGCGCCGCTGCCGTACCGCCGGTGACGGCACCCCCGCCGTCGCCGTACCGCGGCGTTTCCCGCCGCTGCCCAGCCGGTGGCCCGGCACCGCCGCGGCCACCGGCTCCGCCCCACCGTCCCGCCGCCCGATCAGCGACCCCGCGTCGACGCCGCGCGTCCGACGGCGATGGCCGCTGCCCGGACCCGGGACAGTTCCGGAAGGATCCGCATGCGCATCAAGGCGTTCCTGCTACCCACGGCGCTAGCCCTGGCCCTGTCCGGGGTGCCCGCCGCCGCCCTCGCCTCCCCCGCCGACGCAGCCGCCGACCGCCACGGCGGCCGGGCGGGCGACACCGTCGACCTCGACGTCCTCTTCGTCAGCGCCCACCCCGACGACGAGGCCGGCAGCCTCGCCACCCTCGGGCAGTGGAAGGAGAAGTACGGCGCCAAGGCCGGCGTCGTCACCATCACCCGCGGCGAGGGCGGCGGCAACGCCGTCGGCCTCGAAGAAGGCCCGCCGCTCGGCATCATCCGCGAACGCGAGGAGCGCACCGCGATCGGCCGGGCCGGCGTGGAGAACCTCTACAACCTCGACCGGGTCGACTTCTGGTACACGGCGTCCGCGCCGCTGTCCGAGCGCATCTGGGGACACGACGACACGCTCGGCCAGATCGTCCGGGTGATCCGGCAGACCCGGCCCGAGATCGTCATGACCATGAACCCCTCGCCGACCCCGGGCAACCACGGCAACCACCAGCAGGCCGCCCGGTTCGCCGCCGAGGCGTTCCACGCCGCCGCCGACCCGGCCGCGTTCCCCGAGCAGCTCCGCAAGGAGGGCCTCAAGCCGTTCCGGGCCGCGAAGTTCCTGCGTACGGGCGGCACCGGCACATCGGCCGCCGGGCCCGAGTGCGCGTCCAGCTTCGTGCCGACCGTCCCCACCGACCAGGTCTTCGGGGTCTGGGAGGGCACGCCGAGCGCCACCGGCAAGACCTGGGCCGAGATCGAGGTCGACGCCCGCCGGGAGTACGTCACCCAGGGCTGGGCCGGCACCGCCGCCGCCCCCACCGACCCGACGAAGATGCGCTGCGACTTCTACACCCTGGTCGACAGCCGTGTCCCGTACGACCCGGCGGACGCCTCCCCCGAGGCGATCCTGCGCGGCTCCGTGCTGCCGAACGCGGCCGGCGGGCTGCCCCGGGGCACCGAGCTGTACCTCACCACCGACCGGTTCGACCTCGCCCCCGGCGAGACCGTCAAGGTCACCGCGCACGTGCGAGCGCCCCGGGACCGGGCACTGGCCGCGCCGCGGATCGACCTGCGGCTGCCGCAGGGCTGGACCGCCAAGGGCTCCGGCGCGCTGCGGGGCAGCGTGCCGGCGGGCAAGGAGCGGACCGCGACGTTCACCGTCACCGTCCCCGCCGGCGCCGACACCAACCAGCAGCAGCTCGTCGGCGCGACCCTGACCACCCGGCAGGGCGTCGGGCGCACCGACCGGGCCGTGCGGGTCGTCGCCGACGTGCGTGGCACCCTGGAGCCGCTGCCCGAGGTGGGCGTGTTCCGCGAGTGGGCCGGCGAGGGCGGATACCCGCAGCTCGACACGCTGATCAAGCCGGTGCTCACCATCGGCTCCGGCAAGAGCCGGTCGGTCCGCGTCGACCTGCGCAACCATGGCGAGGCCACCCGCAGCGGCACCGTCACCCTCGGCCTGCCCGCCGGCTTCACCGCCGACGCGGCGACCAAGAGCTACACCGGCCTGGCCCCCGGCGCGACCGGGGCGGTCACCTTCACCGTCACCAACACCGACGCCACCCTGCCCACCGCCAACGCGGGCGGCACCGACGGCGACTACGGCATCACCATCACCACCACCAGCGCCGCCGGCAGCACCGTGGAGACCGGCGCGCTGGAGATCGTGCCGACCACCGAGGTCCCGCAGGCCGGCCACGACCACGCGGTCGACGGCGTGGCCTCGGCCGGCGAGTACCCCGGCGAGGAGCTGGACTTCTCCCGCATCTGGGAGGGTCAGGCCACCACGCCGCAGGACGCCTCGGCGAAGGGCCGCATCGCCTGGACCGCCGACGCCCTCAAGGTGTTCGTCCAGGTCACCGACGACGTGCTCGGCCGCAAGGTCGTGCCGCAGGACTGCAAGCGGCAGCGGCGCACCGACAGCGTCGAGATCATCGTCGACCCGAAGGGGAACTCGACCGACACCTCCACGGTGTTCAAGGCCGGCATCTTCCCCGTCACCGACGACCCGGCCAACGGCGACCCGCCGTGCTGGCAGCGCGACGCCGACAACCGGCAGGGCCCGGGGGCGACGACCGCGCCGGGCATGACCGTGGTCAGCAAGGTGACCAGCCCGTACGCCGGCTACACCATCGAGGCCAGCATCCCGTTCGCGGTGCTGCCCGACGCGGTGGACCCGAACCGGATGGGCTTCAACGTCCTGGTCTACGACTCGGACACCCAGGACCTCAGCTCCCAGTCCCGGCTGGGCTGGTCCACGTTCACCGGCGTACGGGCCGACCCGTACCGCTACGGCCTGGCGACCCTGCCCGGCTACACCCCGGCGGCGCGGCAGCCCAGCGCCCCGGTCTTCCCGGACACCGCCGCGCGCAGCGTGCACAGCCCGCAGACCATCGCCCAGTCGGCGGTCGACGGGGTGGCCCCGGCCGCCGTGGCGCGGCTGCCCGAGAAGGCGCTGCGGCTGACCGACCAGCGCCGGGTCCCCGGCGGGGTGAAGGTCACCCTGCGCGCCGACCGGTCCGGCACGGCCTACCTGTACGCCTGGGACGGCTCCGCCGCCCTCGGTGACCGGACGGTCGAGCTGAAGGCGAACCGGTCGGTGACGGTCGTCGTGCCGGTCGCCTCGGGCCGGCCGACCGCCCTGCTGGCCGCGTACGAGTCGCACGGCGCGGCCGTGGCCCGCAGCCTCCCGCTGCGCTGACCCTCCTGAAAGGAGGGGCCCCTTGTTAACGCATTCTGTTGTACAAGGGGCCCCTCCTAACACCTGGGCCGGGGCGCACGGACCCACCGGGGCGCGCCTCAGCGGAGGCGGTAGACGGCCATCCGGGCGTTCGTGTAGCGCAGGTCGGCGAGCGTGCCCAGGGCCGGGGACTCCGGCGCGACCCGCCGGTCCACCACCAGCCAGCGCACGCCGTACGTGTCGCGCAGGTCGGCCAGCCCCTCGGCCGTGGGGGCGGTGAACGCGGCGTCGTTGGCGCGCAGCCGTCCGGCGTCCCAGAACGGGGCGTACGGGCCACCGGGCAGGCCCACCATCCGGGGCGCGAACGCCCACCCCTCCACCAGCACCGAGCGCTCCGTGTAGGCGCTGACCCAGAACGACCGGGCGTCGCACCAGCCGTTGACCACCGCCCGGCAGTGCGCGTTGGTGGCCACCACGTCGCCGGGCGCGCTGTGCTCCTGCACGTAGCGGGCCGCCGCCACCCGGGTCGCCGGCATCCGCTCCACCGGGTACGCCCCGCCGTTGGGGAACCGGTGCGCGGCGGCGGCGTCCAGCACCAGCCCTGGCGCGCCCGCGACCAGGGCGGCCGTGAGCAGCACCGCCCCGCCCCGGCCGGCGAGCCCCGGCCAGCGCCCGACCAGCGCCGGCCAGCACAGCCCGACCAGCAGCGCCACCGCCGCCAGCGCCGCCGTCCAGGTCAGCAGCGGCAGCACCGGCGCGTACGCCGGGGTCGACGGCGACGCCGCCGGACGCCACAGCTGGACGGCGGTGAGCAGCACGGCGAGCCCGGCCGCGCCCGCGCCGAGCAGCGCCCGGCCCCGCGCGCCCAGCGCGGCGGAGTCGACCAGCTCGGCCCAGCCCCACGCCGACAGGATCACCCCGAACGCGAAGCCGGCCCGGATGAAGTACTGGTTGCTGCTGCCCGGGTGCCCCACCAACAGATAGATCGCCGGGCCGGCGAGCGCACCGCCGAGCAGGAACACCTGCACCGGCTCCAGCCGCCAGCGGCGCAGCCGCAGCAGCGCCACCGCCCCGGCCAGCCGGAGCTGGAGGTTGAGCAGGAACGCGACGAACACCGCCACCCACAGCAGCGCGGTCGTCCCCGCCGGGCGGCCCGTCCCGACGTACGGCCGCAGCCCCGAGAACGGGTCGACCGTCACCCCGTGGCTCTCGAACGCGAACAGCACGGCGGTGGCGAACAGCTGCGCGGCCAGCGCCAGCCCGGCCGCCGCCAGCACCGCCCGGGGCAGGGTGCGCCGGAACACCAGCGACACCGCCGCGGTGAACGCCAGCGCGGCCAGCACCACCGGCACCGAGCTGGCCTTCGCCCCGGTCGAGGCCGCCAGGAACAGCGCCGCGAGCACCCACGCGCCGCGCCCCAGCGCCGGCACCGCCGAGCCCCGGGCCCGCCCGACCAGCTCGCCCAGCGCCGCCACCAGCGGCAGGAGCAACACCCAGCTGTACGTCATCGACGGGCTGCCCCACACGATGAACGTGGCCTGGGTGCCGAAGAGCTGGCGGATCCCGTTCTCGTAGCCGAACTCGCCGACGGTGAACATCAGCGCGGCGGCGGCCACCCCCGCGTACGGCCGGCCGGTGACCCGCCAGCCGACCACCGCCGCCAGCACGGCCGCGAGCGCGCAGAGCGTCGGCACGCCCAGCCGGAAGAACACCGTCGGCAGGTCCACGCCGCTGACCAGGCTGGCCGCCGCGAAGTGGGCGAAGCCGAACCAGTGGTAGTGCAGGGGCTCCCCGGCGACCTGCGGCACGTCCAGCGGCACCTGGTGGGTGGCCGCACCGGCCAGGGAGAGCTGGAACGCGAGGTCGATGTATTGTGCCTGCCCCTCGTCGGTGGGCAGTACCGGGTTGACCCGCAGGAACGACTCGTAGAGATAGAGGGTGAAGCCGGCGACGACCCCCGCGAGGGCCCAGGCCCAGCCCGTCGGCACCGGGGTGTGCCCGGTGGCCCGCGGGTGCCGGCGCAGCCGGGGCACGACGGCGAACGGCACGAGCACCGCCAGGGGCCACAGCCACAGCAGGTGGGGCAGGCCGGCTGCGGTGAACGCCGCCCACCCGGCCAGCTCCAGCACCAGGCCGACGGCCGCGCCGAACGCCACGTCCTCGACGAGGGTGTGCGGGCGGCGGCGCAGCGCGCGGAACACCAGCGTGCCGGGCAGCAGCACGGCCAGCAGCGCGTAACCGGTCCAGCGGGCCACGTCGGGCGCGGGGGTGCCGGTGGCCAGCAGCGCGGCGACGACGACGGCGTAGCCGGCGACGGCCGGGGCGTACCGCAGGGCGGCGGGACGCCGGGCGGGCCCGCTGCCGGCCGCGCCGCCGGTCGCGGGGTCGACGGTCGCGGGGTCGGCGGTCGCGTCGCGGCGGGGGCCGGCCGGGTCGGTGCCGCCGGAGGCGAGCGCGGTCACCGGAGGCTGTCGGCCAGCTCGGCGGTGCCGCCGGCCGCCGGCCCGTCGGCGTCGGCCGCGCCCGGCCCGCCGGTGTCGCTCGCCACGAAGTACGCCGGGCGGCCCTGCACGGCCGTGTAGATCCGGGCCACGTACTCGCCGAGCAGGCCGAGGCAGAGCAGCTGCACCGCGCCGAGGAAGAGGATCGCCACGTACAGCGAGGGCCAGCCGGTGACCGTGGAGCCGGCCAGCCAGGCGGCGACGGCGACGACCACCAGCACCCCGCACACGGCCACCCCGACCAGCCCCAGCCAGGTGGCCACGCGCAGCGGCGCGGCGGAGAAGCTGGTGACGCTCTCGGCGGCCAGCCCGGCCATCCGGGACAGCGGGTACTTGGTGCGGCCGGCGGCCCGTTCCTCGCGCTGGTAGGTGACCTCCCCGCTGGGGAAGCCCAGCCACGGCACCACCAGCCGCAGCACGGGGCTGCGCTCGGGCAGCTCCCGCAGGGCCTCCACGGCCGCCCGGCTGAGCAGCCGGAAGTCGCCGGCCTGGGCGGGCACCTGCTTACCGACCAGGCGACGCATCAGCCGGTAGTAGCCGGTGGCGGTCCACCGCTTGAAGCGGGTGTCGCGGCTGCGGTCGGCGCGCACCCCGTACACGATGTCGAGGCCGTCGGCGCGGGCCCGGCGCAGCATCTCGGCGACGGTCTCGGGCGGGTCCTGGAGGTCGGCGTCGAGGCTGACCACCCACCGGCCCCGGGCCCGCAGCACCCCGGCGACCAGGGCCGCCTGGTGGCCGCTGTTGCGGCGCAGCCGCAGCACCCGCAGCTGCGGCCAGCGGGCGCGCAGCCCGGCCAGGCCGGCGGGGGTGCCGTCGGTGCTGCCGTCGTCGACCACCAGCACCTCGTACGGCTCGCCGAGGGCGTCGAGGACGGCCCGCAGCCGCGGGGCGAACAGCGGCAGCACGCTCTCCTCGTTGAACATCGGCACCACGACCGACAGCGCCGGCTCCGGTCGCGTCACGGGCTCGCCTCCGTCTCGTCTGCGGCGCTCGGACAGCCGCACGCTACCAGCCGGGCCCGGCCCGCAAGGCCCGTGCGCGCCGACCTGCGACCGCCGGCCCGGGTCAGTTTCCGCAGGTCGTCGCGGGCAGCCCCGACACCGGCACCGGGGAGCGGCCGGTCGGGCGGGCCCGGCCCGCGAGCACGTTCGCCAGCGCGGTCATCGACGCGGCGCTGGAGGAGTACGTCGCCAGCAGCGTCGGCGACTTCGCCTTCGCCAGCACGTACGGGGTGTCCATCGCCACGGTCACCGCCGCGTCGGCGGCGAGGTCGCCGTTGCCGTCGCCGTACCCGACGAGGTGCACCCGGGTGCCGCCGCTCGGCACCACCTTCACCCCGGCGGCGGTGAGCGCCTGCGTCAACAGGTCGCGGGTCTTCTCCCGGCCGCCGGAGGAGGTGACCGTGACGGGGGCGGCGACCCCCTTCGTGCAGGAGCCGCGCAGCACGGTGACCGCGCCGGCGGCGAGCGCCTCGGCGGCCCTGCGGTGCTCCGGGTCGTTCAGCGTGGACATCGCCGGGGCGGGCGTGCCGGCCAGGGTGAACTTCATGGTCAGCACCCGGGTCGCCGCCTCGACCAGCCGGGCCCGGGGCAGCGAGCCGTCGCGCAGGGCGGCGAGCAGCCCGTCGTACGCCTGGGTGACGTTGGGCGGCATCAGGATCAGGTCGTTGCCGGCCTTGAGCGCCCGCACCGCCGCCTCCCCCGGCGACCAGCGCTTGGCGGGGGCCATGTTCATGCCGTCGGTGATCACCACGCCCTTGAAGCCGAGCTGGCCGCGCAGCACGCCGGTGAGGACCTTGTGGGAGAACGTCGCCGGGGTGCCCGGGTCGACGGCGGTGACGTCGAGGTGGGCGGACATCACGGCGAGGGCACCGGCGTCGATGCCGGCGGAGAACGGCGGGAACGCCGTCGAGTCGAGGACCTTGCGGCTCTGGCCGATCACCGGCAGCTCCTCGTGGGAGTCGGCGGCGCTCAGGCCGTGGCCCGGGAAGTGCTTGACGCTGGCCGCCACCCCGGCGCCCTGCAACCCGCGCACCGCGCCGGCCACCTGCGCTGAGGCGCGCTTCGGGTCCGCGCCGAACGACCGGGAGCCGATCACCGTGCTGCGGGTGACCAGCACGTCGGCGACGGGGGCGAAGTCGAGGTTGATCCCCATCGCGGCCAGCTCCTGGCCGGCGGCCCGCCAGGCGGCCTCGGTCAGCGCCGGGTCCCCGGCCGCACCGGCGGCCAGCGGGCTGGGCAGCAGGGTGACCCCGTCGGTGATCCGGGTGACCACCCCGTACTCCTGGTCGGTGCCGATCAGCAGCGGGGCCGCGCCGGCGGGCAGCTTCCCGGCCGCGTCGCGCAGCCCGGTGGTCAGCTCGCGGACCTGCTGCGGGTTGTCGACGTTGGTGGTCTCCTGGTTGCCGGAGGTCGGGTCGTCGGCGCTGAAGCCGACCAGGATGAGCCCGCCCAGCCGGTACTTCGCCACCATCTCGGCCGGGGTGTCCACCCCGGCGAGGGCCCGGTTGCCGGCGGCGGAGCCGGTGGAGACCTTCGTGGCGTTGTCGCCGTACGCGTAGGGCATGAGGACCTGGCCGACCAGGTCCTCGTCGGCGAGGGTGCCGACCAGGGCGGCGGCGCGGGCGGCCGGGTCGGCGGTCGCGGTCGGCGCGCCCGACGGGGTCGGGTCGGCCGCGGCGGGGCTGGCCGACGGGGCGGGGCGGGGCCGGTCCGGCTCCCCCGTGCACCCGGTGAGCAGCACGGCGGTCAGGGCGGCGAGCGCGACGCCGGCACGTCGCGGGGAGTTCGACACGCGGTCCATCCCACCAGTTCACCCCTTATCGGGGCAACTCGGCCCGGTCAAGCCGCCGCGCCGACACCGGGGTGACCGGCCGCATCCGGGCGGGGACGCGGCCGGGGCGGCCCTCAGCCGACGCGGGTGAGCAGCGTCACCGGCGCGCCGTCGCCCGCGTACCGGTAGGGCTCCAGCTCGGCGTCCCAGGCCGTGCCGAGCGCCTTGTCGAGCGCGTGCGCGAGGGCCTCGGGGGCCCGCGCGGCGGCCATGATGCCGCGCAGCCGGTCCTCGCCGAGCTGGATGTCGCCAGCCGCGCCGACGGTCGCCCGGAACAGGCCCCGCCCCGGAACGTACATGAAGCGTTCGCCGTCGACGCCCGCGCTCGGTTCCTCGGTCACCTCGAAACGGATCATGGGCCACTGCCGGAGGGCAGCAGCCAGCTCGGCGCCCGTCCCCGGGCGACCGGTCCACCCGCACTCGGCCCGGCGGGCGCCGGGATCGACGGGCTGGGCCGTCCACTGCAGGTTGACCGGCGCGGCAAGGACGCGCGCGATCGCCCACTCGACGTGTGAGCACACGGCGAGCGGGGTCGAGTGGACGTATACGACGCCACGCGTTGGCACGGTGACCTCCCGGAGAGCGAGGTGCGTCTTCCCCTACGACCTCGACACCCGAGTGGCTGTTGGAACACATGATGACTGGTGGGGCGGATGGTGCGCCAGGGAATCGGAAAATTCGCCGCCCCGGACGGGGGACGGAATGCCGGGCCGGCGGCCTCGGTTGTGCCCTCCGACAGTCGCGGTGACCAGCCAGGCATCGTGGTCGTGTACAGTTCTCTCGGCGGCTTGTGCCGCGCACATCTTCGGCGGGGCGAGGCTCTTCCCGGGCGTCCCCCGTCACAGCCCCCGGACGTTCCCCGTCCTCCCGTACGTCTCCAAGGAGTACCTCCGTGGCGAGCAACACCTCTAAGACCGCGCGCGCGTCAGTCCGGGCCGGCCAGGCTGGCCAGGGTGGGGCCCTCAGCGTGCTGGGCGAGTTCAAGTACCTGATCCCGCTCAACGGCGGCAAGCACGCCTACGTGCGGAACCTGACCAACGGCAAGACCGCGCACCTGCGCACCGACTCCGACGCCTTCGTCGAGGAGATCCGGGTGCTGGCCGCCGCCGGCCACGCCGCCAAGATCCGGGCCGAGCTGAACAGCCTCGCGGCCGCCCACCCCGACCACGGCTGGGACGCCACCGAGAAGCGCCTCGCCGAGGCCGGTGTCTTCGGCGGCTGAGCCCGCCGCGACACCCGCTCGACCGCTCCACCTGCGACAACCGCTTCACCTGCGCCACCGCGAACCGCCCGCCGGGCCACCCGGCGGGCGGTTCGCCGTCTGCACCCCGCTCCCGCGCCCCTCTGGGCCGCGGAGGTGAGAAGGGGACCCTTCTCTACCGCAGGCGTTAAGAAGGGGCCCTTCCTTGCACAGGGTTGGCGTGGTGTCATGGCGGGTAGTCGGTTTGTTACTGCTGGGTCACCCGGCGGTGAAGTTTCCGTGGCGGCCCGAGGGGAGGCGGCGATGCCGGAACACGTGGAGGTGCGGCTCACGGACGACGTGCGCCTGCACGTCGAGACGTCCGGGCCGGCCGACGCCGACGTCACCGCCGTCCTGCTGCACGGCTGGACGCTGGACGGGCGCAGCTGGCACCGGCAGCTCGCCGAGCTGCGCGAGCGCTTCGGCGACCGGGTCCGGGTGGTCACGTACGACGCCCGGGGGCACGGCCGGTCCGGCTGCATGGCGCTGCGCACCGCCACCCTGGCCCAGCTCGGCGACGACCTGGCCGCCGTGCTCGACGCCGTCGCGCCGGCCGGGCCGGTGGTGCTGGTCGGGCACTCGATGGGCGGCATGACGATCATGGAGTACGCGCACCGGCACCCCGGCCACTTCGCCGCCCGCACGGCGGGGCTGGTGTTCGTCTCGACCACCGCCGAGGGGCACACCCACACCGTCTACGGCCTCTCCCCCCGCATCGCCCGGCTGATCCGGCTGGCCGAGACCACGGGCGCGGGGGTGCTGGCCCGCTGCGGCGCGTGGCGTCCGCCCCGGGCGCTGCTGCGCGCCCTGCGGCCCAGCATCCGCTGGATGCTCTTCGGCGACCGCTGCGACCCGACCGACATCCGGCTGGTCACCTCGGCGGTGGCCCGGGCCACGCTGCGCTCGATCGGCGGGTTCCGGGCGTCGATCGGGGCCCAGCACCGGCTGGACACCCTCGCGGCGCTGGCCCACCTGCCGGCGGCGGCGCTGGTCGGCGACCGGGACCGGCTCACCCCGCCGCCGTGCGCCGAGTCGATCGCGGCGGCCCTGCCGGCGACGGAGCTGACGGTCTGCCCGGGCGCCGGGCACATGCTGATGATGGAGCGGCCCGAGCAGGTGAACGCGGCCCTGGCCGGGGTGCTGGGCCGGGTGCTGGCGGGCGCGCCGGAGGCGTCCGCGCCGCGCTGACCGGGGGCCCCGACGGGGCCTGGCCGGGGCCGCGGCGGCGCCGACCGGGGGCCCGCGCCGGCCGCCCGGGACGTGGGGTGGATCGCGGCGGCGGCATGGCCCCGCGAAGCCGTCAGCTGCTGGCCGTACCCTCACCCGGTCACCCCGGCGCGCCGCCGCGCCCCTGGCGCGGCCGACGCCGCCGTCTGCGAGGAGCCCGTACGTTGACCGACCGCACGACCCTGGAGCAGGAGATCGCCGCCGAGCAGCGGCACCTCGACCGGGTGTACGCCCGCCTCGCCGAGCTGCGCCGCTTTGCCGCGCAGGCCGAGAAGGACGGCTACCGCCTGGCCCGGGTGGGCAACTTCGGGGCGCTCGTCGAGCGGGACGCGATGGTCTTCCACGCCGCCCAGCGCCGGCACGTGCTCGATGCCGAGCACGAGGGGCTGGTCTTCGGCCGGCTGGACCTGCGCGAGGGGCAGGTGCTGCACGTGGGGCGGCTCGGGGTGCGCGGCGAGGACGCCGAGACCCTGGTCGTGGACTGGCGGGCCCCGGCCGCCGCCGCCTTCTACCAGGCGACGCCCGCCCAGCCGCTGGGCGTGGTGCGGCGGCGCACGATCTCCTCGTCGGCGGAGCGGGTGACCCGGATCGAGGACGACCTGCTGGATCCGGCGGCGGCCCCACCGGACATGGCGGTGGTGGGCGACGGAGGGCTGCTGGCGACCCTGTCCCGGGCCACGGGCCGGGGGATGCGGGACATCGTGGCCACGATCCAGCGCGAGCAGGACGAGGCGATCCGCTCCCCCGCCTCCGGGGTCACGATCGTCTCGGGCGGGCCGGGCACGGGCAAGACGGCGGTGGCCCTGCACCGGGCGGCGTACCTGCTCTATTCCGACCGCAGCCGCTACGCGGGCGGCGGCATCCTGGTGGTGGGCCCGTCGGCGGTGTTCGTGGAGTACATCGCCTCGGTGCTGCCGTCGCTGGGCGAGGAGACGGCGACGTTGCGCTCGCTGGGGTCGATGTTCCCGGGGATGGGCGCGACGCGCACCGACCTGCCGGAGGTGGCGGCGGTGAAGGGTTCCCTGCGGATGCGCCGGGTGCTGGAGCGGGCGGTGCGGGACGCGGTGCCGGGCGGGCCGGGCGAGTTGCGCCTGCTCTACCGGGGTGAGCTGCTGCGGCTCGACCGCCGGGAGCTCGACGGCATCCGGGACCGGGCGCTGGGCCGGGGGGCCCGCCGCAACGAGTCGCGCCGGGCGGGCTTCGACGGGGTGTTCGCGGCGCTGTGGGCGCAGGCCCGGCGGCTGGGCATCGGCCGGCTGCCGGAGCAGCGCGCGTTCGAGGACGAGATCGCCGAGCGGCCCGAGTTCCGCGAGTTCCTCAAGGCGTGGTGGCCGCGGCTGCACCCCCGGCACGTGCTGGGCTGGCTGGCCCGCCCGGACCGGCTGCGGCGATACGCCGCCGGGGTGCTGTCCCAGGCGGAGGTGGGCCTGCTCGTCGAGGCGTACCGGGCGCTGGACGTCGAGGGGCTCACGATCGCCGACGTCGCCCTGCTCGACGAGCTGGACGCGCTGCTGGGCAAGCCGCTGCAGCCGAAGCGGGCGAAGCGCGACCCGTTCCAGCTCGCCGGGGGCGTACGCGAGCTGAGCACGCATGCCGACCGGCAGCGCGCGGCGCGGGAGGCGGCCCGGGAGCGGCCCGAGGACTACCGCGACTTCGCGCACGTGGTGGTCGACGAGGCGCAGGACGTGTCGCCGATGCAGTGGCGGATGATCGGCCGGCGCGGCCGGTTGGCGTCCTGGACGGTGGTGGGCGACCCGGCGCAGACCGCGTGGACGGGGGACCCGGAGGAGCTGACCCGGGCCCGGGACGCGGCGCTGGGCCGCCGCCGGCGGCACCAGTTCGAGCTGACCACCAACTACCGCAACTCGGCGGAGATCTTCGCGGTGGCGGCGGCGGAGATCCGCCGGCTCTACCCGGACCTGGCGCTGCCCCGGGCGGTGCGGTCCACCGGCGTGGCCCCGGTCGAGCTGACCGTGCCGGCGGCCGAGCTGGCGGCGGCGACCGTCGCGGCGGTCGGCGACCTGCTCGGCGAGGTGGAGGGCACGGTCGGGGTGATCACGCCGGTGCCGCGCCGCGACGAGGTGGCGGGCTGGCTGGCGGGCCGGGCCGCGCCGCGCCTGCAGGTGGTGACCAGCCTCCAGGCCAAGGGCATGGAGTACGACGGGGTGGTGCTGGTCGCCCCGGGCGAGATCCGGGCCGACCCGGGGTCGGGCGTGCGGACGCTGTACGTGGCGCTGTCCCGGGCGACCCAGCGCCTCGTCACCGTCGAACCCACGGGCTGATCCGGCGCCCGGCCGTTCCCCGGCCGGACCGCTGTCGATCACTTGCACATATTGCGATGTGAGCATAGATTGGGCCGGGCGGGGATCACGGACGGAGGGTGTGGGCGTGGGCGCAGGTCATGACCACCACCACGGGGCGGCGAACGCGGCGGACCGCCACTCGGGTCGACTCTGGGCGGCGTTCGCGCTGCTCGCCGCGCTGATGATCGTCGAGGCGGTGACCGCGCTCGGCACCGGCTCGCTGGCGCTGCTCTCCGACGCCGGGCACATGTTCACCGACGTGCTCGGCATCGGCATGGCGCTCGCCGCGATCACCGCCACCCGGCGGGCCACCGCCGACCCGCAGCGCACGTTCGGGCTCTACCGGCTGGAGGTGCTCGCCGCGCTCGGCAACGCCCTGCTGCTCAGCGGCGTCGCCGTCTACGTCCTCGTCGAGGCCGTCCGCCGCTTCGGCGACCCGCCCGAGGTCACCACCGGCCCGATGCTCGTGGTGGCGGTGCTGGGCCTGCTCGCCAACGTCGCCGCGTTCGCCCTGCTGCGCAGCGGGGCGAAGGAGAGCATCAACCTGCGCGGGGCGTACCTGGAGGTGCTGGGCGACCTGCTCGGGTCGGTCGGCGTGATCGGCGCGGCGGCGCTGATCATGGCCACCGGCTGGTGGTGGGCGGACCCGGCGGTGGCCGTCGCGATCGGCGTGTTCATCCTGCCCCGCACCTGGCGGCTCGGGCGGGCCGCGGTGCGCATCCTGGTGCAGGCCGCGCCGGAGCACCTCCAGGTGACCGCCGTGCACGACCGGCTGGCCGCCGTGCCCGGCGTGGTCGAGGTGCACGACCTGCACGTCTGGACGCTGACCTCCGGCATGGAGGTCGCCTCGGCCCACCTGACCATGGCGCCCGGCGCGGAGGTCGGCGCGGTGCTGACCGCCGCCCGCACCGCCCTGCACGAGGACTTCCACATCGAGCACGCCACCTTGCAGGTCGAGCCGGGAGCCGCCCGCGACGGCTGCGGGCCGGCCGGCTGGTGAGACCGAGGCTCATCAATTTTCGCGACATTCGTGGCCGAATGACTGACTTGACAGGCTTCATCCGCGTACCCTCCGTCACGGAAGCAGCGCTGGTCCCACGCGCACCGGTAGGCTCGGCCCCGGCCATCGCCGGGCGGCGCCCTCCGGCGCCTGTGGTGGCCGCCGCCTAATCGCCTGCGGGCGAGCCGGGGAACCATGTTTGTGGGGTGCATCCGCTCCAGCGGTAGGGATCTTCCGTCCCGAACCCGTCAGCTAACCCGGTCGGCGGCTGACGGAAGGACATGCATATGCCAGTAGTGGCACCTGTAGGAAGGATCGCCGCCCGGGTGGCGGCGGCGCTGGTGCTGACGCTCGCCGTCGGCCTCGGGGTCGCGCCGGTGACGCCGGCCGGGGCCGCGCCGCCCGTCGGCCTGCTCGCCGCCGCACCCGGCGACGACGAGGAGGGCGGCACTCCCGCCCTGCGCGCCCAGCTCGAGGCGGCGAGCAAGGGCTACCTGGAGGCCAAGACCGCCCTCGACCGGTCGGTGAAGCGGCAGCAGCAGCTCGGCGGCCAGCTCAAGACGGTCGAGGCCGAGCTGGTCACCCGCGGCACCAAGGTCGGCGAGATCGCCGGGGTGGCGTACAAGAAGGGCCGGCTCACCGCCGCCTCGGTGCTGCTCGACAGCAGCTCCCCCGAGGGGTTCCTGGACCGGGCCGCCGCGCTCGACACGATCGCCGCGAACGAGGACCGGGCGCTGCGCGAGCTGCTGACCACCCGGGACGAGGCGACGAAGACCCGGCAGGCGCTCGACGGCGAGATCCGCGAGCAGCGCAAGCAGGTCGCGCTGATGGGCAAGCGCAAGGAGCAGGCCGAGCGGGCGCTGACCGTGGCCAACAACAAGGCCAGCAGCAGCGGCGGCGGGTCCAGCCCGGGCGGCACCTCCAGCGCGAACGCCACCCCCGCGAAGCGCAACTCCGACGGCTCCTGGCCGGCGGAGTCGTGCAGCGTCAACGACCCCACCCCCGCCAACGGCTGCATCACCCCGCGCACCCTGCACGCGCTCAACCAGGCCAAGGCCGCCGGCTTCACCCGGTACGTCTCCTGCTACCGGCCCGGCGGCTCCGGCGAGCACCCGAAGGGGCGGGCCTGCGACTTCGCCGCGCAGAAGGGCGGCTTCGGCGGCGTGGCCAGCGGCGGGGACCGCACCTACGGCAACAACCTGGCGGCGTACTTCGTGCGCAACGCCGACCGGCTCGCCGTGCTGTACGTGATCTGGTTCAAGCAGATCTGGCTGCCCAGCAGCGGCTGGAAGGCGTACAGCGGCGGAAACGGGGACCCGTCCAGCGACCACACCAACCACGTGCACCTGTCGGTGATCTGACCCGCGCCCGCCCCGGCGGCCCTCCCCCGACGGGACGGTCGCCGGGGCGCTACGCCGCCCGGCCGAGCACCTCGCCGAGCCGGCGGGCCAGCCCGAGGTGCGCCGAGCGGGCCTGCCGGAAGGCGTACGCGAACAGCGGCGTCGGTGCGACCAGGGTGATCTCCACGTCGACGCGGACGAGGCCGTCCGGCTCGTCGCGCAGCCGGGTGTGGTTACGCACCGTCGTGGCCGGCCGCTGCCGGGCCACCGTGACGATCTCGTCGTCGGTCACCACGAGCACGTCCGCCTGGTACGTCACGCCGAAGCGCACCGGCCCGGCGGCGAGCTGGTCGGTGATCGCGTAGCTGGCCAGGGCGCCCGGTCGGGACGACAGCCGGCGCACCCGCGTGATCAACGGATGCAGCTCGGTCTGCCGGGCGGGATCGCTGAGCAGCGCCACCGCCTCCGCCCGCGAGCAGCGGGCCTGGACCGAGTACTGGAAGCTGTCGCGCCGGGGCATCCGTCGATCGTCCCCCACCCGGGGGCGTGGGGGAAGGGTCGAAGGCCCCGGCGCGTGGACCAGCGCGGGCGGCCGCGTCAGGCGCCGGGCAGCACCTCAGGGGTGGCCGTGCCCGCGAGGTAGGGCTCCGGGGCACCGAAGAGCCCGAGCAGGCCGGTCACCCAGAGCTGCCGGTGCACGAACCGGCTCGGCTCGGTGACGACCAACTTCACCCCGCTGACCTCGGCGGTCTGGAAGCCGGCCACCATCGCGCTGATGCCGACCGAGTCGATGAAGGTGACGAGACGCATGTTCAGCTCGATGCGGGCGGGCCGCCCCTTGGTGAGCACCTCGGCGATGGCTTCACGCACCTCGTACGCGGTGTCGACGTCGATCTCACCGCGCGGGGCGATCTCGATGACACCACCGGAAAGAACCGACTTCACGATCGACAGGCTCACGCGAGCACCTCCACTCGCCCGTTGACGGGCGCCTCATCAGTACGCGGGCCGCGACCGAGAGTATTCCTCCGATGGCCTCGGTCGCCACCCCTCGGGATGAGCAATTCGTGGATCAGGGCAAAACACGTTGCCCTTATCCGGACTTTTCAGATCCTGTTTGCCGCACGACCGGCCCGGGGGCCGGTGTCGCCGACCCAGGGTAGCGGTCCCCTCCGACCTTTGCGCGCACCCCGCTCCCCGGGCGTGTGCCCACCCGGCCGCCACCGGCGGGACCCGCCACCGTTGCCCGCCCCGCCTAGCATCGGCGACGTCCACACCCGTAGCTCGGAAGGGACCACCCCATGATCCGGAGACTGGCCGGCCTGGCCGGCGTCGGCGCGCTGCTCGCACTCATGCTGGCCTGCGGCTTCGGCGGCGCCGGGGACGACGACGATGACGACGACGACGACTTCGCCCGGGGCGCGGCGGTGGTGTCCGTACGCTGAGGGCACGGCCGGCGCGCCGGGGGTTTGCGGTGGCGTCGGGTGGGGCACTGCCCCGGTGGGCGGACCGCGCCGGGGCAGACCCCGGGCGACCGCCCACCGGACCCACGCCGCAGTCCGAAGTGGCCGCAAGCTTCGGCACCCGAGGAGGTAGCACGATGTTCGGAACCAACCTGCTGGAGCGCCGCAGCAAGCCCGAGCGGATAGCGGACCAGGCGTGGCAGCACCTGGCCTCCGCCGTCGCCTCCGCCGGGGACAGCGTCCGCGACACCGCCCGCTCCGCCCGGCGCAGCGGCTCGGGCCTCGCCGACGAGGCGGGTGACCTGGTCGGCTCGGCGGCCGACGAGGCGCGCCGCCGGGCGGTGCTGGCCTTCGACGCGCTCGCCGGTCGCCGGCCCGCCCTGCCCTGGGCGCTGCTGATCGGGGCCGCCCTGGCCGGCGCGGCGATCGGCTGGGCCGCCGGTTCGGCGGCGCGCGCCGCCGGGCGCCGGGGCGAGCGCGACGTCGAGGAGATCGAGTTCGTCGACGTCGACCGGCCCAACTCCCCGGTCGGCCTGGACGGCTGAGCCCTGGGCGGCTGGGCCCTGGCGGGCTGAGCATCCCCGGCCGGCCGTCGCCGGCCCTTCGAGACGCGAACCGGGCCGGCCTCCGTGCGGGGAGGCCGGCCCGGCGTTTCGGGACCGCGCGGGGCGGTCAGTGTGCGGTCAGTTGGCCGTGCAGGTCAGGATCGCCGGGGTCGAGTTGGCTCCGGTCCCGCTGGCGACGAAGCCGAAGGTGGTGCTGCCGCCGACGGGCAGCGTCCCGTTCCAGCCCGCGTCCCGCACCACGACCTGCGCCCCGGTCTGGGTGTAGGTGCCGCCCCAGAGCTGGGTGATCTGCTGGCCGCCGGGGAAGTTCCAGACCACACCCCAGAAGCTCTTCGCCGAGCCGCTGTTGTTCTTCACGGTCACCTCGCCCTGGAAGCCACCGGACCAGGAGGTGGTCACCTTGTACGTCGCCGAGCAGGCCCCGGCCGGCACGGGCGTGCCCGTCGGGGTGGCCGGCGGCGTCGTGGCCGGGGGCGTGGTCGCCGGAGGCGTGGTGGCCGGGGGCGTCGTCGCGGGCGGCGTGGTCGCCGGCGGGGTGGTCGCCGGGGGCGTCGTGGCCGGCGGGGTGGTGGCGCCGCCGAGCCGGTCGGCGACGATGATGCCCCGCCCGTTGGTGCCCAGGTAGGCCCGCCCGTAGACGCGCGGGTCGCCGGTCAGGGCCTCACCCGCGTTGCCGTACTGGTGCTTGTCGTCGTTGATCCGGACCCAGGCCGCGCCGGTGTTGTCCGACCGGAACAGGCCGGCCTGCCCGTCGACGGTGCCGAAGACGAACAGCGCCGGGTACGTCTGCCCGGGGGCCGCCTTGCCGAAGCCCACGTTCACCGCCGACGACACGCCGGCCTGCTTGGCGAAGGTGGCCCCGGAGTCGGTCGAGCGCCACAGCCCGCCCTCGCCGGCCAGCCAGATCTCGCCCTCCTTGCCGGGCAGCGCCTTGAACTTGACGTTCCCGGTGCTCGGCAGCCCGGTGGCCGCCGACGCGGTGAAGCTCGCCCCGCCGTTGGTGCTGACGTAGAACTTGCCGCCGGAGAAGCCGTAGAACTTGTTCTTGTTGACCCGGTCGGACTCGACGACGGCGTTGGCCGGGATCCCGGTCGCCGCGGTCCACGAGTTGCCGAAGCCCACCGAGCGGACGACCTGCTGGCCGGCGTCGCCCGGCGACCAGACGAACTGGCTGCCGTCGGCGGACGCGGCGACGGTGCCGCCGTTGTTGATCCCGCCCGGCTCGCTGCCCTGGAACCAGTTGGCCCCGCCGTCGGTGGAGAACGCGACGTGGCTGTCGTTGGGGCGGTCGGCGTCGGTGAAGTTGCCGGCCCGCACCATCGTCGCCGGGTTGCTCTCGGCGTAGTCGATGCTGGTGGTGCTGGTGAAGACCGGCTGGCTGAAGATCTTCGCCGGCACCGCGTCGAGGTCGGTGTGCCGGAAGCCGCCGAGGTCACCGAGCGCGCTGACCAGCGGGGCCCCGGTGGGCGGGCTGATCAGGTCGAGCACGGCGGTCTCCTCCAGGCCCTTGACCATCGGCTTGATGGTGAGCTGACCGCCGGTGTCCCACTTGGTCAGGTCGGTGCTGCCGTAGATGGTCGCGCCGGTGCCGTACATGAACCGGTTGGAGTCGTGCGGGTCGATCTCGACCGACTCGTTCATCCAGCCCAGCTTCGGCGTCTCCTCCGGCGGGGCCGGGTTCGTGCCGAAGGTCAGCCACGGCACCGAGGAGATGTCCATGGTGTACTTCTTGCTGCGGTCCGGGTAGCTGGTGAACTCCCAGATCCGGGACCAGGTCGCGCCCCCGTCGGTGCTGCGCCAGAAGATCGCGTCCGGCCACCAGGAGATCTGGGTGGCCACCATCAGGGTGTTCGGCTTCTGCCGGTCGATGGTCAGGCCGGAGTAGCCGAAGTACGCGTCGGCGCTCGACGACGGGATCGGGCTGATCTGCGTCCACGCGCCGGTGGCCCGGTTGAACTTCCACACGTCGCCCTTGGCGCCGTCGTACGGGCCGCCGGTGTCGCTGGTGGCGATGTAGAGGTAGCCGCCCACCGGGTCCACGACGCCCTTGTGGGCAAGGTAGCCGGTCGGCTGGCCGGGGATCCGCTCCCAGGTGGTGCCGCCGTTGGTGCTGCGGTAGACCGGGTTGGCCTTGTCGGCCACGCCGACGTAGATCGTCTGGGTGGTGTTGCCGGCCGTGCCCGTGCTCTTGTCGAACGACACCCAGGTCAGGCCCTGGTTCTGGCTCTGGTAGCCGGTGGTGTCGTTCGGGTCGGCCTGGTAGTTGCCGACGTTGGGGAAGTTCGCGACCTTGGCCCAGGTCGCCCCGTAGTCGGTGCTGCGCCACAGGCCGTTGCCGCCCTCGGCGCCGTAGTAGATCGTGCTGTTCTTGTTCGGGTCGACGGCGAGCCGTTCACCCATGCCCCGGCCGGGCATGTTGCCGCCGTTCTTGAACGGCAGCTCGGTGACCTGCCAGGTCGCGCCCTTGTCCGACGAGCGCAGGATCGCGCCCTTGTTCGGGTCCCAGTCGTTGGTGTACATGCCGACGGCGGCGTACACCCGGTTGGTCTGCACCGGGTCGGTGGCGACGCTGACCACGCCGTTGTAGCCCCACTTGTCCGCGCCGACCCAGTCCAGCAGCGGCGTCCAGGACTGGCTGGCCTGCTCCCAGCGGTACAGTCCGCCGATGTCGGTGCGGGCGTAGATCAGGTTCTTCTCGGTGGGGTTGTAGACGATGCCGGGGACGAAGCCGCCACCGTCGATCCGTACGTTCTTGAAGGAGTACGGCTCCGAGGCGGCCGCGACCGCCTCGGTGGACGGGGCGACGGTGAACTGAACGGCCACGACTGCCGTGGCAGCGGCCAGCACGGTGGTGACCGCGCCGACGAGACCTCTCCGCATCTGCGGTTTCCTCTCGGGGATGCCCGTGGTGGTGGGACGAGCACGACGTCGGCGGTCGACGGACGACCGTGCCCAGGCCCGACGTCGGGGCGCGGGAAGCCTGCCCTGGCTTCCCACCGGCGCGCGTGGCTCCCGCTGCCGAGGAAGGCATTCACGGTAACCTCTACCGGGCCGAGTTAGGAAGCACTCCCAACAAACTCGCCCGGCCGGCGGGCCGGCGGCGGCCGATCAGTCGAGGTGGTAGACGTACCCGTCGCCGACGGCCTCGCGCCGCACGCCCAGCCCGTCCACCGGCCGGGTCTCCGCGCCCTGCCACGGCGTGCCCGCCGTGTACGCCGGCAGCACCACCACCGTGCGCACCCCGACCCCCCGCAGGTACGCCACCGACGCGGCGTCCGGGAAGCCCGCGCTCGCCGCCCGGATCTCCTGCTGCTTCGCCGGGACGAACGACGCCAGCCCGTTGACGATCTTCGGGAAGCCGTCGGTGGACCAGAGCATCACGTGGAACTCCCGGATGCCGTCGCTGGGCAGCACCAACGCCGGTCCCTGCAGCCCGTGCATCGCCGCCGGCGCGACCGGGGCCGGCACGTGCGGGGTCCGGTTGACGCCCTCGGCGAGCACCAGCAGCACCGGCAGCACCAGCACGAGCCGCCCCCAGCGCCGCCACCCACCGCCGGACCTCCCCGCCGCCGCAGCCGGCTCCGAATCGGTGTCGATGGTCAGCGCCCCGGCGGCCAGGACGCCCAGCAGCAGCGTCGTCCACAGCACCAGCCGGCCCGGGGTGCGCACGCCGTCCCAGCCCGGCACGTGCTCCACCAGCGTGACGTACCCCGGGTCGCCGTCCCCGCCCAGCGTGCTGCCGGCGGCCAGCGCCACGGTCACCAGCACCCCGACGGCCAGCGCCACCCGGTGCCGCACCCGCCACGCCGACACGAACAGCCCGGCGGCGGCCAGCCCGATCAGCACCATCCCGGGCAGCAGCGTCATCTCCCCGGCGAAGCTCAGCGAGGCCCGCGCCGTCTCGTGCCGCTCCCCCCACAGCCACGACTCCGGCGGCGCGGTGAGGAACCCGCGCAGCGGCGGGGAGAACATCGCGATCTGCTCGACCGTGCGCCGGCCGTCCGGGTGCCGGGCCACCACCTCGAAGTAGGGCGCGGCCATCAGCAGGGTCACCCCGGCGAAGAACACCCCGCCGGCCAGGTCCGCCACCAGCAGCCGGCGGCCGAACTCCGGCCGCTGCCGACGCCGCCACCACGACCAGCCGTACCCGCCGGCCGCGCCGAGGCAGAGCAGCGCCAGCGCGTACGCGAAGGGCAGGCCGATGCCGAAGCCGAGGCTGACCTGCCAAGCGGCGACCGCCCAGCCGGCCCCCGCCCAGCCGGGGCGCACCCGCTCGGGGCGGTAGCCGTGCCGCAGCGACCAGCCGTGGCCCCGGGCCAGCATGGCCAGCGCCAGGGCGATCCCGCCGATGCTGAGCACGTGCAGGTGCCCGGCCTGGGCCAGCTTCCACGGCGCGTACGCGAAGGACGCCCCGGCCACCGCCGCGCCCGCCCGGCCCGCGCCGAGCTGCCGCGACAGCGCGTACGCGCCGACGAAGGCGAGCGCGTGCACCAGCACGTACAGCAGGTTGTAGCGGGCCACGGCGGCGACCGGCCCGTCGCCGAAGAACCCGAACGGGGCGTAGCCGAGCAGCGTGTCCGAGTACGCGTACGTGTACGGCTCCGGCCAGAACGTGTTGGAGTGCCAGAGCTGCGTCGGGTTGGTGAGCACCGCGTGCCCGCCCCAGGCGACCTGCCACGCCTGCAACGTGGGGTCGCCGACGTCCTGCGGGATGGTGCCGGTCAGGTCGCGCACCGTCGGCCAGGTCAGCACCACGGCCAGCACCAGCGACCCGAGCACCGCGAGGGTCCACTCGTGCCGGGCGAACCGGGCGAGCCGGTCGGCGACCGCCCGCCCCCGATCGGCGGTCGCCGGTGGCCCGGCGACGTCGACCGGTGCCGCCTCGCCAACCTCACCCATCGCCTGCTCCCCGCTCCCGACGGTCAACGCCGCCCCAGATCGTGCCGGACCGCGCGCCGTCTTGTCGACCACCATCACTGTAAGGAAGGGCCCCCTGTTAACGCTTTCTGCATAGGAAGGGCCCCCTCCTAACCGCCGGCCCCGAGGCCGGCGGAGCGGGGGCGGTGGGGGTGGGCCGTCAGATCAGGTGCAGCTCGCGGGCGCGGCGGACGGCCTCCCGGCGGCGGGTCGCGTCCAGCTTGCGGTAGATGTTGCGCACGTGCGTCTTGACGGTGTTCACCGACAGGGACAGCTCGGCGGCGATCTCCACGTTGGACAGGATGCTCTGCAGGTAGCGCAGGATGGTCAGCTCCCGCTCGGTCAGCGGCTCGTCCAGCTCCCGGCCCGGCTCGGTGCCCGGCCGCGCGGGCGGCTCCTGCGCCACCCGGACCAGGTCGCTCACCGTCGGCCAGTGCGCCGTGCCGGAGTCCAGGTGCGCGGCGAGCAGGTCCCGCACCCCGGGCTCGGCGCGGGTGAACGGGCGGCGGAACCCCTCGGCGGCGGCCAGCTCCAGGACCCGCTCCAGCGTCCGCCCGGCCCGCCGGGCGTCCCCGGCCCGCCCGGCGAGCACCGCGTCGAGCAGGCCGGCGTCGAGGCGTACCGGCAGCGGCCAGGCGGCGGCCTCCGGGCCGTCCCAGGGCGGCAGGGCGCGGGCGGCGGCGGCCGGGTCACCGGCGCGCACCTCGACCCGGGCCAGGGCCACGGCGGGCGCACCGGCCGGCGTGCCGGTTAGCAGCTCCCGGGCGGCACCGGGGTCGCCGTGCGCGGCCCGCAGGTCCGCCTCGGCGGCCAGCAGCCAGGCGGCCAGCTCCCCCGCGCCGCCCCGCCCGGCCTCCAACGGGGCGCCGGCGGTCGGCGACGCCCACCGGTCCCCGGCCGACAGCGGCGCGGACCCGGGCGCGCCCTCGGCCCGCGCGGGCCCGTCGCCGGCCGCCAGCGGCGCGAGGGCGTCCCGGGCCGCCGACAGCAGGCGCAGGCCGGTGGCCGGTTCGCCGCGGTCGCGCAGCAGCGTCGCCCGGCACAGCGCGGCGAGCGCCGCCACCGCCGGCTCGTCGGCGGTCGGGCCGGCCAGCGCCAGGTGCGCCTCCGCGTCGTCGGGGAGGTCCCGGTGCAGCGCGACGACGGCCAGGGCCAGGTGGGCGTACGCGCAGTCGGTGCGGCAGGACCAGCCCTGACAGGGCGGCATCGCCAGGGCCTCCCCGGCGGCCCGCTCGGCCGCCCGCAGCTCGCCGAGGGCCGCGTGCAGCAGGGCGGAGCGACTCACGCAGAGCAGCTCGGTGCGGGCCCGACCGGCCGCCCGGGCCGCCGCGAGCGCGGCGTCGAACTCGGCCGCCGCGCCGCGCAGGTCGCCGCCGGAGAGCGCGACCAGGCCGAGGGCCGCCCCGGCCGCCGCCGCCACGTCGGCGTCGTCGGCGGCCCCGGCGCGCGGGTCGTCCGCCGGCCCCCCGGGGGTACGCGTGGCGAGCAGGCGCGACGCCGCCCGGCGTACCTCGTCGTGGTCGCCGGTCAACCGGGCGAGGGTGACCTCCACGGCGACGGCCAGCCGGCGGAACCGGTCCCGGCGCGGCACGGGCAGCGACCGGGCGTGCCCGGCGGCCCGGCGCAGCTGCGCGGCGGCGGCGTCGGCGTCGCCCGCGTGGGCCCGTTCGGCGGCGGCGGCCAGCGCCAGCTCCGGGTCCCGCCGGACCTCGGCCTCCGGTGGCGCGGCGGGGACGGGCCCGCCCGCACCCTCGGCGTCGTACGGCACGAGTTCCGGCCAGCCGGTGACCAGCAGCTCGGTGGCCGCGTCCCAGCGACCGGCGGCGAGGGCGTGCCGCAGCGCCTCGGCGGGGCGGGCGTGCCCGGCGTACCAGTCGGCCGCCCGCCGGTGCAGGTCCCGGCGTTCCTCGGCGGTCAGCTCGCCCAGCTCGGCGCGGAGCAGGTCGGCCAGCAGCGGATGGCAGCGGTACCAGGGGGGCCGGCTGTCGTCGCGGTCCACGAAACCGCCGGCCGTGGCCAGCGCGGTCAGCGCCCGCTCGGCGTCGCGGCGGCCCGTCAGCGCGTCGACCAGGTCGGCGCTGACGGCGTCGGCCACCGCGCCCCGGCGCAACGCGTCGCGGGCCGCGTCGTCGAGCGGGGCGAGCACCTCCGCGCGCAGGTAGCCGGCCACGTCCGGCTGGTCGCCGCCGAACTGCTCCAGCCAGCGCACCGGGTCCGGCCGGTCCCGGGCGGCCAGCGCGGCCAGCCGCAGCCCGGCCGGCCAGCCGCCGGTACGCGCGCGCAGCCGGGGCACCGCCGCGGCCGGCAGGAACACGCCGTGCGCGACGAGCAGGTCGGCCACCTCGTCGTCGGTGCAGGCCAGCTCGGCGGGGCCCACGGTGGTCAGCTCACCGGCGAGCCGCAGCCGGTGCAGCCCCGCCGGCAGGTCGGTGCGGGCCCCGGCCACCACCCGCAGCCGCCCCTCGGTGTGGCGGAGCAGGAACTCCAGGCCCGTCAGCGCCGCCGGATCGGCGACCCGGTGCACGTCGTCGAGGACCAGCAGCACCGGGCGCTCGCGGGCGGCGAGCGCGGCGGCCAACAGTTCCAGCCGGTCGGGCCGGGGCGGGTCCCCGGGCGGCCCGCCGGGCGCGTGCGGGCGCAGGGCCGCCGTCAGGTACGACCAGAGCCGCGCCCCCGTGTCGCCCGCCTCGACCGACACCCACGCCGGTGCCGGCTCGACGGTCCGGGCCCACGACCCGAGCAGCGTGGTCTTGCCCCAGCCGGCGGGCGCGGTGACCAGGGTGAGCGCCCCGGCCGCGCCCTCGTCCAGCCGGCGCAGCAGGCGGGGCCGGACCAGCACCGGCTCGGGCAGCGGGGCCGGCGCGAGCCGGGACGCCAGCAGCGGCGCCGCGTCCTCCGCGGCGGGAACGGGGTCGACCCCGGCCGCCACCCTCGCCCCGGCCACCTCGTGCTGCGTCATGCGGCACCCCCACGCCACGCGTCCCTCCCCGGCTCGTGCGGCGGGCGGTTACCCGGCCCCGGCCGGTTCACCCCTTCGGGGGGATCCCGGTTCACCCGGCCGCCGCCGACGCTGGGGGCACCGGCCGTCGGGCCCGCCGACGGCTGCACGGCGACGAGAGGCTGCACCGGCGACGAGAGGCGGGTGGGACGGATGGGACGGGGCAGGCGGGGCGGTCGGGCGCTGGCCCGTACCGCCGGGGTGGTGGCCGGCGCGGTCGCCGGGGTGACGGTGGCGCGGGTGCTGCGCGGCCCCTTCCGGGGTGGCCGCCCGCGCACGGGCGGCCCGCGCGACGGCTGGCAGGTGGTCACGATCGACCGGCCGCCGGAGCGGGTGCTGCCCGGCGGCCGGTGGCCGGAGCCGCTGCGCCGGCTCGACGGCGCGGTGGAGGTGGCGCAGGGGCCCGCGCCCGGCGGACGCGGCACCGAGCTGGCGGCCCGGCCCGTGCGGGGCGTGCCGGTGACCGGGATGGCCGCCCACCTCGTCGGCGGCGGCGACCCCGCGCCGCTGGTCCGCGAGGCGCTGCGCCAGGCCAAGCAGCTCGCCGAGACCGGTGAGCTGCTGCGCGCGGACCGCTCCCCGCTGGAGGGCCCCCGACCGAGCGGCCCGGTGGGGCCCGGCGACGGCCCGGTGGTGCCCGGATGAGGGCGCTGTGCTGGCTCGGCGCGGACGGCCTGGCGGTGCGGCAGGTGCCCGACCCCGAGCTGCGCAACTCCGCCGACGCGATCGTCCGGGTGCGGCGCAGCGCCACCTGCGGGGCGGACCTGCCGCTGCTCGCCGGGCGGGCCCCGGCGCTGTCCGTCGGCGACGTGCTCGGGCACGAGTTCCTCGGCGACGTGGTGGAGGTCGGCCCCGGGGTCCGGCGACACCGCGTCGGCGACCGGGTGGTGGTCTGCGCCGCCGTGGCCTGCGGCAACTGCTGGTACTGCCGGCAGGGCCTCTACGCCTGCTGCGACAACGGCAGCACCGGGCCGGCGGCGGCCGAGGCGGCGTGGGGGCAGCCCACCGGCGGCTGCTACGGCCATCCCCGCTCGGCCGGGGGCTTCGCCGGCAGCCACGCCGAGTACGTCCGGGTGCCGTACGCCGATGTCGGGGCGTTCGCGGTGCCGGAGCCGGTCGACGACGACCGGGCGGTCTTCGCCTCGGACGCGGTGCCGGCCGGCTGGCTCGCCGCCGAGCTGGGCGAGGTGTCCCCGGGCGACGTGGTGGCGGTCTGGGGCGCGGGCGCGGTGGGCCAGATGGCCGCGCAGGCGGCCCTGCTGCGCGGCGCGGACCGGGTGGTGGTGATCGACCGGTACCCGCAGCGGCTGGGCCTGGCGCAGCGGCACGTCGGCGCGGAGACCCTCGACTACCTCAGCGTCGACGTCCCGGCCGAGCTGCGGGAACGCAGCGGCGGGCGGGGCCCCGACGTGTGCGTGGAGGCCGTCGGCATGGCGTGGGACGGCGCCGAGCCCCGGTCGCTGGCCGAGCGGTTCGCCGCCGCCGCGCTGCCCGGCGCCGCCCCCGACCGGCCGATCGCGGTACGCGAGGCGGTGCACGCCTGCCGCAAGGGCGGCACGGTGGTGGTGCTCGGCACGTTCACCGGCTTCGTCGACACGTTCCCGCTGGGCGCGGTGATGCAGAAGGGGCTGACCGTGCGCGCCGCCCGGCAGCACGGGCAGCGCTGGATCCCGATGCTGCTGGACCGGATGGCGCGCGGCGAGATCCACACGGGGCACCTGGCCACCCACCACCTGCCCCTGGAGCAGGGCGCGCTCGGCTACGACCTGTTCCGCACCCGCGCCGACGGCTGCCTGCGGACGGTCTTCACGCCCTGAGCGCCCATCGTGGTGCCGGTGCCGCCCGGCGGTGGCAGACTCGCGGGATGCGTGAGGATCGGGCGTACGACGTCGTGCTGTTCGGGGCGACCGGGTTCACCGGCGGGCTCACCGCCGAGTACCTCGCCCGGCACGCGCCGCCGGGGCTGCGCTGGGCGCTGGCCGGGCGCAACCCGGCCAAGCTGGCGGCCGTCCGCGGGCGGCTGGCCGGCATCGACCCGGCCCTGGCCGGGCTGCCGCTGCTCACCGCCGACGTCACCGACCCGGAGTCGCTGCGCCGGGTCGCCGGGGACGCCCGCGTCGTCGCCAGCACCGTCGGGCCGTACGTGCACCACGGGGAGCCGCTGGTCGCCGCGTGCGCGCGGGCCGGCACCGACTACCTCGACATCACCGGCGAGCCGGAGTTCGTCGACACCATGTACGTGCGGCACCACGCCGAGGCCGTGCGCACCGGGGCCCGCCTCGTGCACGCCTGCGGCTTCGACTCGATCCCGCACGACCTGGGCGTCTGGTACACGGTCACGCAACTGCCGGCCGACGGGCCGGTCACCGTGGACGGGTTCGTCCGGGCGGGCGGCCGGTTCTCCGCCGGCACGTACCATTCGGCGCTCACCGCGTTGTCCCGGGCCGCCGAGGCGGGCCGGGCGGCGAAGGCGCGGCGGGCCGTCGAGCCGCGCCCGCCGGGCCGCCGGGTCCGGGCGGTGCCGGGCAGGGTCGGCCGGTCGGCGGAGCTGGGCGGGTGGGCGGTGCCGCTGCCGACCATCGACCCGCAGGTGGTCCGCCGGTCGGCGGCGGCCCGGCCGGAGTACGGGCCGGACTTCCGCTACCGGCACTTCGCCGCCGTGCGGCGGCTGCCCACGATCGTCCTCGGCGCGGTCGGGCTCGCCGGGCTGACCGGGCTGGTGAAGGTGCCGCCGGCCCGGCGCTGGCTGCTCGGCCGGCTCGCCTCCGGGCAGGGGCCCAGCGCCGAGCAGCGGGCGAAGTCGTGGTTCCGGGTGCGCTTCGTCGGCTCCGCCGGCGACCGGCGGGTGGTGACCGAGGTGGCCGGCGGCGACCCCGGCTACGACGAGACGGCGAAGATGCTCGCCGAGTCCGCCCTCTGCCTGGCCCTCGACGACGACCTGCCGCCCGTCGCGGGCCAGGTGACCCCGGTGACCGCGATGGGCGACGCGCTGCTGCGCCGCCTGACCGCCGCCGGCCTCACCTTCCGCACGCTGCAGATGTAAGGAAGGGCCCCCTGTTAACGCTTTCGGTATAGGAAGGGTCCCCTGCAAACAACGCCGCCCGGCGGGCGGCGTGCGCGGCGTGGGCGGCGTGGGCGGCGGCTTGACCCTCGACCTGGTGGAGGGCACAGGATCCTCGGCGTGGAGAGCGAACTGCGCAGCATCGGCGAGCTGGCCCGCGCCAGCGGCCTGACCGTCAGCGCCCTGCGGTTCTACGACCGCTCCGGGGTGCTGGTGCCCGCGCTGGTCGACCCGGTCACCGGCTACCGCTGGTACGCCGACGACCAGGTCCTGCCGGCCCGGCTGGTCGCCGGGCTGCGCCGGGTCGGGATGCCGCTGGCGGAGATCGCCGCCGCCGTGCGGCACCGGGCCGAGCCGGCCGTGGTGGGCCGGCTGCTCGACGCGCACCTGCGCCGGCTGGAGGACGGCCTCACCGACGCCCGCCGCGAGCTCTCCCGGGTCCGAGCCATGATCGACCACGAGGAGCACCCCATGACCACCCGTCTCGTCCTGTCCCGCGCCGACCTCGCCGCCGCGATCGACGCGGTCCGCTTCGCCGTCGGCACCGACCCGGAGCTGCCGGTGCTCTCCGGCGTCCTGTTCGACGTGGCCGCCGACGGCGTACGCCTGGTGGCCACCGACCGGCACCGGATGGCGGTGGCCCGGGTCCCCGGCGCGGTCGACGGGCCCGTCCGGCGGCTGCTCGCCCCGGTGGCCCTCGTCGACGCCGTCCGCGAGCTGCTGGGCGGCAGCACCGGCGACGGGCGCGAGCTGCTGGGCGGCACCGGCGACGGGCGCGGGCTGCTGGGCGGCACCGGCGACGGGCGCGCGCTGCCGGGCGGCACCGGTGACGTGGGCGCGGTGCCGGGCGGCACCGGCGACGGTGTCCGCGAGCTGTCGGGCGTCGACGGCGGGGCCGATGCCCACCTGCGCCTGGACGGGGCCGGCCTCACCGTCACCGTCGCCGGCCGGGAGGTCGGCGGGGCCGCCCTGCCCGACGAGTTCCCCGACTACCAGCGGCTGCTGGGCACGCGCGTGCCGGCGTACCGGATCACGGTGGACGTGCCGGCGCTGCGCGCGCAGGTCGCCGGCCGCCCGCCGGCGCGGGTCCTGCGGCACGAGGGCGTCGACGTGCCGGTGACCGTGCTGGGCCTGGACGACGCGGGCGGCCTGCGGGTCCTCGACGGCGCCGCGCTGGCCGACGCCGCGCCGGACGCGGTGCGGCTCGGCGTCAACGGGCGGTACCTGCTCGACGCCCTCGACGCGGGCGACCGGGGGCAGCTCCTGCTGGAGCTGGACGGGCCGATCGCCCCGCTGGCGGTGCGCCGCCCGGACGACGCGGACGCGTACTCCATCCTGATGCCCGTCCGGCTCTGAGCCCGCGCCGCGCCGCGGTGCCGGCGCGCCGCGCCGGTGCCGGCGCGACGGTCCCGGCCGGTGGGCTCACGGCCGGGGCCGGGCGGGGGAGGCGGCGACGGTAGCATCGGTGGGTTCCCACCTGAGATTCCCGGACGGAGGCGTACGGAGCGCATGCTCGACATGGAGTTGATCCGGAAGGATCGCGAGGCGGTGGCGACCGCGCTGGCGAAGCGACTGGATCCCGCCGAGGTCAACCGGGCGCTGGACGAGATCCAGCGGCTCGACCAGGAGCGCCGCGCCCTCATCACGGAGATCGACGCCGAGCGGCAGCGCCGCAAGGCCGAGGCGCGGGCGTACGCGGCGGCGAAGCGGGCCGGCACCGCGCCGGAGAGCGTCGCCCCGGAGGCCGAGCGCAAGCAGCTCGCCGAGCTGGAGTCCCAGCTCGACGAGGTGCAGTCCCGGCTGCGTGAGCGGATGAGCGAGCTGCCGAACCTGCCCGCCGACGACGTCGTCCCCGGCGGCAAGGAGGCCAACCGGGTCGTGCGGACGTTCGGCGAGCCGCCGGCGATCGAGAAGGTCCGGGACCACGTCGAGCTGAGCCGCCTGCTGGGTCTGGTCGACCACGAGCGGGGCGTCAAGCTCGGCGGCTCCGGCTTCTGGATGTACACGGGGCTGGGGGCCCGGCTGGAGTGGGCGCTGCTCAACTGGTTGATCGACCAGAACATCGCGGCCGGCTACGACTTCCTGCTCCCGCCGCACCTGCTGCTGGACACCGCCGGCTTCGCCGCCGGCCAGTTCCCCAAGTTCTACGACGACGTCTACCACCTCGACCGGGAGTCCGCCCCGCGCGGGCAGTTCCTGCTGCCCACGGCGGAGACGGCGATCCTGGGGGCCTACCAGGACGAGATCCTGGACACCGCGACCCTGCCGTTGAAGCGGTTCGCGTACACGCCGTGCTACCGGCGGGAGGCGGCCGGTTCGCACTCCGACGAGCGCGGCACCGTGCGGGGCCACCAGTTCAACAAGGTGGAGATCTTCCAGTTCACGCTGCCCGAGCAGGCCGCCGCCGCGCTGGAGCAGATGGTCGCCCACGTGGAGGGGCTGGTCGCCCGGCTCGGCCTGCACCACCAGACCAGCCTGCTGTCGGCCGGCGACGCCAGCGCCTCGATGAAAAAGACCCTCGACATCGAGGTGTGGATGCCGAGCACCGGCAAGTACAAGGAAGTGTCGTCGGTGTCCTGGGCCGGCGACTACCAGGCCCGCCGGGCCGCCATCCGGTACCGGGAGGCGGGCGGCAAGCAGACCCGCTTCGTGCACACGTTGAACGGCTCGGCGCTGGCCACCAGCCGGCTCTTCCCGGCGATCCTGGAGCAGTTCCAGCAGGCCGACGGCTCGGTGCTGGTGCCGGAGGTGCTCCGCGACCGGGTCGGCACCGACCGGCTCACTCCAGGTCGCTGACCGCCACACTGTCGGCGGGGGTCGGGGTAACCCGGCCCCCGCCGCTTTCGTTACGACCCCGTGCCCTGCCGGAGGTGTTAAGAAGGGGCCCCTGCTCTACCGAATGCGTTAACAGGGGGCCCTTCCTTACCCCGAGCGCAGCGAGGGCGACGAGGGCGACCGCCAGCAGGGCCGGGCCGGCCGCGTCCAGGGCACCGACGAGGGCCTGCTGGACGCGGGCCGCGGCGACCACCACCGGGTCGCCGAACGCGTCGTGCCGGCCCTCGGCGAGCCGCACCTCGTACCAGCCGTACCAGGCGACGTAGCCGCCGGCGGCCAGCAGCACCAGGCCGCTGAGCCGGGGCACCCACCGGCCGGCCCCGCGCAGCCGGGCCACCACCCGGTCGCGCAGCAGCGCCACGCCGAGGGCGGCCACGGCCACCACGAGACCCATCCCGAGGGCGTACGCGACGAACAGCGCCAGCCCGCGCGGCGTCGAGCCGGCCTGGAGGCTGGTCGCCACGATCGCCAGGAACGGGGCGATGGAGCAGGTCAGCGACGCCAGCGCGTACGCCGCGCCGAACAGCACCATCGACGGCAGCGTGCGGGTCAGCCGGGGCGCGCGGGCCAGCGGGCGCGGGGTGGGCAGCCGCCGCCCGGCGAGCAGCCAGCAGCCGAGCAGCACCAGGCCCACGCCGAGGGTGACGGTGAGCCAGGGCAGCCGGGGGCGCAGCCAGCCGGCCAGCGGCGCGAAGGCCAGCCCGAACGCGCCGAAGACGAGCACGTATCCGCAGGTGAGGCCGGCGGCGGCGGTGAGCGCCCGGCCGAGTGCGGCGCGTCCGTCGCCGGGCCCGGCCACCAGGATCGACAGGTACGCGGGCAGCATCGCGAACCCGCACGGGTTGACCGCGCCGAGCATCCCGGCGGTCAGCGCCAGCAGCAGCGGGGCGTCCATCAGGCGGCCGAGGCGGTCAGCAGCGGGGCGGCCAGGCCGACCGGCGGCAGGAGCGGGGCGGCCATCAGCCGGCCTGGGTGGCCAGGGCGGCGACCCGGCGGGTGAGGTCCTCCCCGTCGAGGAAGCCCTGGTGGATCACCTTCCCGTCGCGGTCGATGATCAGGAACGTGCTCTGCTCGACGACCTCGAAGCGCCGCCACAGCTTCCCGGCCGCGTCGTCGAGCTGGAGGGTGCCGCCCAGCTCGAACTCGGTCACGAAGTCCCGCATCGCCGTGCGCTGCCCGAGGCCGGCGACGCCGACGATCGGCACCCGGTCGCGGTACTGCGGGGCGATCTCGGCGACCGTCCACGCCTGGCTGGCGCAGGTGGCGCACCAGGGGGCCCAGAACCACAGCACCACCGGCCGGCCGGCCAGGTCGGCGGCGGCGAACGGCTTCCCGTCGAGGGTGGTGCCGGTGAACCGGAGGCTGTCCGGCACCCGGGCCGGGGCGGCCGGCGTCGGCGGCGCGCCGGTGGGCGTACCGGTCGGGGTCGCCGTGGGGTCACCGGTGCCGGCGGGCGCGGCGGCGGCCGCGTCGACCGGCGGCCCCGGGGGGTCGACGGCGCAGGACGCCGCGCCCAACAGGGCGACGGCCAGGGCGGCGACCAGGGTGGCTGTCCCGGCCCGCCGTCGGCGGGGCGACCGTCCACCCGGGCCGGTCCGGCGGCGCGACGGCCGGCGGAACAATCGCATCCGCGTCTCCCTTCGGTAGCGGGCCGCGCGGGGCGGGGCACCACGGCGGCGCTCCGGCGTCCGACGGTCCCGGGGTGCGCTACTCGGCCTTGACCAGCCGCAGCGCGAGCTCGGGGCACACCTTGACGGCCTTCATGGCGCCCTCCCGCAGCCAGGTCGGCACGGGGGTGGTGGGGAAGGCGGGGTAGCCGTTGCCGTCCAGCCGGATGAAGTCGGGCACGACGTGGGCGCAGAGCCCGTGGCCGTCGCAGCGGGACCAGTCCAGGGTCAGCTTCCTCGGGTCGGCGTCGGGGGCACCGGGCAGGCCCATGACGCCCTTGGTCCGCTTGCCGCACCCCTCGCCCGTGGTGTGCAGCTTCAGGTCGTCGGCGAAGACCTCCATGGCGGAGAGGGCGAACCGGGCGGTGCCGTCGGGGTGGCTGCACGCGCCGCGGCCCTTCACGTCGCCGGCCGCGGCGCGGACGATCTCGACCGGGGCGCTGCCGGAGACGGCCAGGTCGACGGCGCGGGCCAGGTCGGGCAGGCCCATCTTGCAGGGGCCGCACTGCCCGGCGGACTCGCCGGCCAGGTAGCGGACCACCTGGGCGGCCTCGCCGAGGGGGCAGGTGTCGCGGGCCAGCGGCACGATGATGCCCGCGCCGAGGGTGCCGCCGACGGCGGTGAGGCCCTTGCGGGACACCTCGGCCCGCTGCGCGGCCTCGGCGGTGATCCACTTGCCGTGGTACCCGCCCATGAGGATGCCCGGCCCGTCGGGCACCTCGCACAGTTCGAGGATGTCGCGCAGGGGGGTGCCGGCGGCGCATTCGACGACGGCGGGCCGCTTGGCCGCGCCGGTCACCGTGAGCAGGACCGTGCCGGGTTCGTCGTCGGTGCCCAGGGCCGCGTACTCGTACGGGCCGAGCCGGGCGGCGACGGCGAGCTGCGCGTACGTCTCGGCGTTGGACAGCAGGGTGGGCAGGCCGCCGACGCCGGAGTCGCTGGAGCGCTTCTTGGTGCCCGGCGGGATGTGCGGCAGCCCGTTGATGCCGTTGACCAGCGCGCCGCCCTCGCCGGAGATGAACCGGTGCGGCACGGTCACGATGCTGGTGGGCACCGGCATCCGGCGTTCCTGGAGCGCCTCGGTCAGCGACGGCCGACCCACGTCGTCGTCGGCGACGCCGATGACGATCTCGTCGGCGTCCAGCGCGTACGCGACCAGGGCCGCGCCGTCGAGGATCAGGTGCGGGGCCCGGGTGAGCAGCACCTTGTCCTTCCAGCTGGCCGGCTCGCCCTCGGTGGCGTTGACCACGACCATGGCGGAGGCGTCCTGCCGCTCGCAGGACTCCAGCACGGCGCGCAGCTTGCGGGCGAACGGGAAGCCCGCACCGCCCTTGCCCTTGAGCTGGATGGCCTCGGCCAGCCGGAGCAGGTTGGCCGGTTCCATCGGCCCGATGGGGCCGTGCACCTCCTCGTGGGCCATCAGGTCGAGGCGGCCGAACTCGGCGAAGCCGGCGGTGAGCCGGGGCTCGCCGACGCACGCCACGGGGGGCACCGTCGTGCGCATCACTTCGCCTCACCCCGCAGCCCGGCCCAGTACGCGCCGTCGATCGCGTCGGCGTTGGCCCGGTCGCGGTCACGGTCCCGGTCGCGGTCCCGCTTGCGTCGGCCGGGCTTGCCGTCCCCGGCGGCCCGCAGCGCCCGCCGCGAGGCCAGGTCGACCAGGGTGGGGGTGTCGTCCATGGGCGGCAGGTCCTCGGCGACGAACCGGGCCGGGGGCCGCCAGTAGTCGGGCTCCTCCGGGACCTCGTCGTCGACGCTGTGCCGGCCGGACCCGCTGCGCGGGGCCGCGGAGATCGGTTCGGCGGAGACGGGCGTCGAGGACTCCCAGCGGCGCGGGCTGTCCCAGGGCTCCTCGGGCTCGTCGGCGCGCTGGGGCGGCGAGGAGTAGCGGGCGACGAGGTCCTCGTCGTCGCGCCGGGAGCGGCGGCCCGGCGACACGGGGGCGACGTCCTCGTCGCGCCGGGAGCGGCGGGGGCTGGAGACCGGGGCAACGTCCTCGTCGTAGCGGGCCCGGCGACTGCCCGAGACGGGGGCCACGTCCTCGTCGTAGCGGGCCCGGCGACCGCCGGAGACCGGGGCGACGTCCTCGTCGTAGCGGGCGCGGCGGCCCCCCGACACGGGGGCCACGTCCTCGTCGCGCCGGGAGCGCCGGGGGCTGGAGACCGGGGCGACGTCCTCCTCGGAGCGCGAGCGGCGGGGGGCGGAGACGGGGGCGTCCGCGTCGCGCCGCCGCCGGCTCGACCGCTCCTCGGCGGAGTCCGCGCCGCGCCGGGTGGCGGGCTCGGCGGTACGCCGGGCGGCCGACGTCAGCTCGCGTTCGCCGCGGCGGGCCGGGGCGTCCAGTTCCCCGTCGCGGCGACGGGTGGCCCGTACCGGCTCGCGCAGGGTGCCCGGCTCGGGCACCACCGGCACGGTGAACCGCTCGGGGTCGCGTCGCCCGCGGGCGGTGCCGGTCGGCATCGCCCAGGAGCCGGTGGTGGCGGTGGTCTCCGCCCAGCCGCCGGCGGCACGGGTCCGCCCGGTGCGGCTCTCCCGCTTCTCCTCGGCGTCGTCGCGCTTGCGGCCGATCTTGCCGAGCAGCATCGTGGTCGTCTTGCCGTCGTCGCTGGACTTGCCGGCCATCGCCTTGTTCAGGGCGGCGGCCTGGTGCTGCTCGCGGCTGCGCTTGCCGAGGTGCACCGAGAGTCGGACCATCAGCGCCAGCACCACGAGCAGCACGCAGGCGAAGTAGCTCAGGGTCACCCAGGACGCCGCCGGCCGGCCCGCGTTCAGGCCGTGGAACAGGGCGAAGGGCCAGGACAGGTACGCCATCGAGTGCAGCCCCCGCCAGAACCACTTGGGGCCGACGCCGACGAACCGGGCCCGGATGATGCCGGTCCACAGCACGCTGACCATGAGGAACGACGCCACCGTGCCGAGCCCGACGTAGAGCCCCCGCCCCCCGATGAACGGCACGAGGGCGTCGGTCGGCCCGGCCCGGCCGATGGCGATCTTGGTGATGACGTGGAACACCAGCCCGGCGACGCCGAGGATGCCGGTGGCCCGGTGCGCCGACTGCAACAGCACCCGGTGCGGGATGCGCAGCACGAGCCGGTCGGTGGCGAGCAGGCCCATCATCACGGTGAGGCTGAGCGACACCAGGGCGACGACGCCGGCGAAGAACTCGGTGAAGAAGAAGCCGTACGCGTACATCGCCGTGCCGGCGCCGGCCAGCTCGACGCCGGCCCAGACGATCGCGAGCGCCGACCCGGCCATCAGTGCGATGGAGGTCTTGGACCTGGTCCGCACCCCGCGGCTGCTGCTCGTGGTACGGACGGTCGTGGCCTTGGTGTTCTGCTGTGCCCGAGCCATCTGCTCCTCGATCGTGTAGCGGCGGCGCCCCCACCGGCCGACCCTGCTCCCCCATCGAGTACGGAGCACCGGGTTCAACGGATCAGCCCCGGTCGCGAAATTTCCTGGGTTTTTCTGCGGCACCGTCGAACCGTCCCGGCGTGGGCTGCGTGTAGGGCGTCCCGCGCAGCGACGCCCGTCCATCCGTTGACACCCGCCGCAACGCGCTTGTAACCTTTCCGAAAATTTCAACACTGACTGCAAGATGCCGGCAAGCAGCAGTTCAGACCGCCCCCTCCCCCGACCCCCGTCAGGAGTCCCCGATGCATCGACGTCGATGCCGCTCGGCGGTCCTCGCCCTGGGCGTGATCGCCGGCCTGCTCGCACCGACCGCCGTGGCGGCACCCCCGGCCGCCGCCGCCCCGTCCGGCACGAAGAAGGTCATCGCCAACCTGTTCGAGTGGAACTGGCCGTCGGTGGCCAGCGAGTGCACGAACGTGCTCGGCCCGAAGGGCTACGGCTACGTGCAGGTCTCCCCGCCCCAGGAGCACGTCCGGGGCAACCAGTGGTGGCTGGCGTACCAGCCGGTCAGCTACCGCATCGAGTCCCGCAAGGGCACCCGGGCGCAGTTCCAGGCCATGGTGAACACCTGCCACGCCGCCGGCGTGAAGGTGATCGTCGACGCCGTCGTCAACCACATGTCCGGCCAGGACGCCGGCGGCACCGGCTGGGCGGGCTCCTCCTACGGCCACTACGACTACCCCGGGATCTACCAGACCCAGGACTTCCACCACTGCGGGCGCAACGGCGGCGACGACATCGCCAACTACAACGACCGGTACGAGGTGCAGAACTGCGAGCTGGTCAACCTGTCGGACCTCGCCACCGAGTCCGACTACGTCCGGTCGAAGATCGCCGGGTACCTCAACGACTTGCTCTCCCTCGGCGTCGACGGGTTCCGGCTCGACGCCAGCAAGCACATGCCGGCCGCCGACATCGCCGCCATCAAGGGCAGGCTGTCCCGCTCGGCGTACCTCGTGCAGGAGGTCATCTACGGCGCGGGCGAGCCGATCCAGCCGACCGAGTACACCGGCAACGGCGACGTGCACGAGTTCCGGTACGGCAAGGATCTCGCCCGGGTGTTCCGCAGCGAGAAGCTCGCGTACCTGAAGAACTTCGGCGAGGGGTGGGGCCACCTGCCCAGCGGCTCGGCGGCGGTCTTCGTCGACAACCACGACACCCAGCGCGACGTCGGCGGGGTGCTCACCTACCGCGACGGCGGCATCTACGCGCTGGCCAACGCCTTCATGCTGGCCTGGCCGTACGGCTCCCCCACGGTCATGTCCAGCTACACCTTCAGCAACCGGGACGCCGGCCCGCCCTCCGACGCCAACAACAAGACCCTGAACACCACCTGCTACTCGGGCTGGGAGTGCGAGCACCGCTGGCGGGTCGTCGCCAACATGGTCGGCTTCGCCAACGCCACCCAGGGCGCGGGCGTCGCCAACTGGTACGACAACGGCAACAACCACATCGCGTTCAGCCGCGCCGGCAAGGGCTACCTCACGATGAACGACGAGGACGGGGCGGTCACGGGGCGCTCGTACTACACGGGGCTGCCCGCCGGCCGGTACTGCGACGTGATCCACGGTGACTTCACGGGCGGCACGTGCAGCGGCCCGGTGATCACGGTGGACGCGAACGGCTGGTTCACGGCGAACGTCCCGGCCCACGACGCGATAGCCATCCACACCGCCGCCAAGCTGAGCTGAGGTGTAAGGAAGGGCCCCTTCTTAACGCTTTCTGTATAGGAGGGGCCCCCTGCAATCACCCCCGCCACCGGCCACCCACCGCCTACAGTGCTTTTGTGCTGTTTGACCGGATTGTGTCGCGGTGGGGGCTGGGCTGGCTGGCCGCCGCGCTCGGCGTACCCCTGTTGTTGGCGACCGGGCTGGTCACGGCCCGGGCGCTCACCCCGGAGCCGGCGCGGGTCGCCCCGCCGCCCGCCGCCCCCACCGCGCCCGCCACGGCGGCAACGCCCACCGGCGAGCCGGTGCCCGCCGCCGCGCCCGCGCCGGCCACCCTGCCGGCCGTCACCTACGACCCGGCGCCCGCCGGCTTCCCCGCCGACCCGCGCCCGTCCGATGCCACCCCGCTCACGGAGGGGCTGACGCCGACCCGCAAGGTCGCCGCCTACGACGCGCCCGGCGGCCGGCCGCTGGCCTTCCTCGCCCCCACCATCAACGGCGTCGAGGTGACCGTGCCGGTCGTCGAGCGCCGCACCGGCTGGACGGCCGTCCTGCTCCCCTCGGCCACCCGGCGGATCGCCTGGCTGCCGCCCGACGGCGACTGGGCCACCGTGCCGCTGCGCGACCAGATCGTGGTGGAGCGCCGGCCGCACCGGCTCACCTGGTACCGCGACGGGCACGCCCAACGATCGTGGCCAGTCAGCCTCGGCATGCGCGGCCAGGAGACCCCGCTGGGCCGCACCTTCGTCCTCGGCCGCACGCCTCCCCCCGAGCCCGTGTACGGCGGCGTCGACGTCTTCGCCCTCGGCGCGATCCCCGACGACCCGGACGCCATCCCACCGGGCCTGGCCGGCGCGCACATCGGCCTGCACGCCTGGGAGGACGACGACACCCTCGGCGAGGACGTCACCAACGGCTGCATCCGGCTGACCCGCAGCGGCCAGCGCCAACTGCTCGACGAGGTGCGGCCGGGCAGCGTCGTGCTCGTCGTGGACGCCCTGCCCACCCCGCCCGCCACCGCGTGACACCGGCCCCGGCCGCCGGGAGACACCGCACGCTCACCGCCGCCCCGGCCGGCGGGAACACGCGCCGTCGTGGTCCGGCCGCAGCAGGCACCGCCGGCCACCGGCCATGATCCGGTCGCAGAAGACCCAGTGTCGTACGTTCTGGTCGTCCTCCCGCGACACGGTCGCGCCCCCGGGCTCGGTCTGCGGCAACACGTGCGTCCAGTGCGCCACCACCCGGGCCAGCCGCTGGGCCGAGAGCAGGTCGTTGGCGACCACCGGCAGGTGGATGACGAACCGCTCGCTCACCGGCCCCACCCCCGCTCGTTACGGGCGGGCGACGCCTCGGAGCGCAGCCGGCACAGCGCAAGCTTGACCTCGCTGGCCTCCCGACGGCTCTGCGCGAGCGCCTCGTGCGCGGCGGCCAGCTCGACGGCGACCCGCTCCAGGAACTCCCGCACCTCCTGCGGGTCGAGGCCACGCCGACCGAACCGGGCCGACCGGAACCGCCGCTCACGCACCTGCCAGGGCAGCAGCCGGCGACCCGCCGCCGGCTGACGCCCGGCCGCGCCGTGGACCGGCGGCCAGCGACGCGGCCGGGACCGGCGGAACAGGAAGACGCGCATGACAGACCTGCCTCTCGTCGAGATTGACCTGTGGAGGAACGGGTCCGCCGGCCCGCACCGCACCGGCGGATCCGCCCGGCACCTGCCACCGCAGCCTTCGATCAGCGAGTACGACAGCAGGGCACCCATGGCCACCGCCGGCCCAGGGAGACGAGATCGTCACCCAAGAGGTTGATGGCTTCACTCATCGTGCACAGAACTAGTCCCGATCCGCAACTCCCGATTCGGGCCAGACCCGTTGCGCACCGGGTCCACACCGGTCCACAATGCTCGACATGACTGGAAGCCCGACCGTTCGTCGGCGTCGGCTGGCCGCCGCCCTTCGCCGCCTCCGTGAGCAGACCGGCATGACCGCCGACCAGGCGGCAAAGGAGATCGGCATCTCGAAGTCCGCTCTGAGCCGGATCGAGAACGCGCAGGTCTCGGTGATGCCGCCGGTCGCCCGCGGCCTCCTCGAGCTGTACGGGGTCGAGGGCGAGGAGGTCGACGCCCTCGTCCAGGTTGCCCGTGACGCCCGCAAGCGCGGCTGGTGGCAGGCGTACGACGACGTGCTACCCGACTGGTTCGAGGTCTACGTCGGACTCGAAGCCGAGGCATCGGAGATCCGCGCCTTCCAGCCTCAGTTGATTCCGGGCCTGCTCCAGACCGCCGACTACGCCCGCGCGGTCATCCGCGCCGAGCACCCGGACGCCAACAGCGAGGAGGTGGAGCGGCGGGTGGAGTTGCGCATCCGCCGACAAACTACGGACACCCCGCCTGACCTCTGGGTGGTACTGGACGAGGCGACCCTGCGGCGGCCCGTCGGCGGGTCCGAAGCGTTCAAGGCGCAGCTACAGCGACTGGCCGACGAGGCCGATCGCCCTGGTCGAACCATCCAGATCTTGACCTTCGCTGCCGGCGAATACGGGTCGATGGGCAGTGCCTTCAGCGTGCTGGCCTTCCCCGAGCCGGCCGATCCCGGGGTCGTCTACGTCGAAACCCGTGCGGGTAGCCTCTATCTCGAAGGCCAACAGGTCAGGGAGTACAGCCGCGTCTTCGAACACTTGGTCGCCACGGCGGCCGGCGCTCGGGAGTCGCGCGACCTGATCCAGGAGGCGATCGACGGGCTGTGAGAGGACGGCGCGGGTGGAAGAGATCAACCAGGCCTCGGCGACCTGGCGAAAGAGCACCCGCAGCAACGGCTCCGGAGACTGCGTAGAGGTCGCGGGCCTGCCAGGCAAGATCGGCCTCCGCGACAGCAAGGACCCGGCTGGTCCGGTATTGATCTTCGAGCAGGCCCCCTGGGCCGCCTTCATCGAAGGAGTCAAAACGGAAGGGGCCGGCCGCGAGTAACCAACGGTTGAGCCGGCATGAGGCCTGGTGTTACCCCAGCCCTTGCTTAGCCCTCCCGACAGCAAACGGCGTCCAGCCCATCCGTTGCACTCGACCGAACAAGACAGCCGACAGCGGACGAGGTGATCTTGGCAGGCAAAGTGAATGAAATTGACGGAGTTGATCTATAGCGCCGCAGGTCAAGAAGCCTGTTCCCCGCGCACGCGGGGGTGATCCTGAGCGCCATGCCCTTGATAAGACCACCACGGTTCTGTTCCCCGCGCACGCGGGGGTGATCCGTCGATCATCGTCTACCCCGTGCGGTCCACGGTCTGTTCCCCGCGCACGCGGGGGTGATCCTCTGCGTCACGATCTCCATCTGCGTAGCCGAAGCTGTTCCCCGCGCACGCGGGGGTGATCCCAGGGCTCACGATACGCCACAACCGGTAGGTATCTGTTCCCCGCGCACGCGGGGGTGATCCCAGTCTCCCGAGCCGCCGCCGCCGCCGCAGCTGTTCCCCGCGCACGCGGGGGTGATCCGAGTGCCTGCACGTCGTGGTCGACCCGGACCACCTGTTCCCCGCGCACGCGGGGGTGATCCTCGCACGGTCGATTCCGTGGCCCCCGCCTGCATCTGTTCCCCGCGCACGCGGGGGTGATCCGAAGGAGATCGAGGCGCTGACCGGCTCGTACCGCTGTTCCCCGCGCACGCGGGGGTGATCCCGGCTACGGGTGCGCGCGGGCCAGAGTGCCGAACTGTTCCCCGCGCACGCGGGGGTGATCCCGGCTACGGGTGCGCGCGGGCCAGAGTGCCGAACTGTTCCCCGCGCACGCGGGGGTGATCCCGCCTCCGGCAGCTGGAGCCCCTTGCGGCCGTCCTGTTCCCCGCGCACGCGGGGGTGATCCCGTGATCTCGACGTGGGTGCGGGTGTGCGTGCGCTGTTCCCCGTGCACGCGGGGGTGATCCCGTGCTCCGCCGAGCCCGACCCGGCCGCCCTCGCTGTTCCCCGCGCACGCGGGGGTGATCCTAACGCGAACACCGCGTGGGGAACCTGCACCGGCTGTTCCCCGCGCACGCGGGGGTGATCCCAGACGGGCGTCTGTCGCCGACAGCGTCCTCGCCGAGCAGGGCGCGGGGCAGTTCCCACGCACACGGGGGTTGATCCCTTGACCGTCAACTGGCCGGGCCCGCCGGGCCCCTGCTCACCGCGCACGGGCCAAGGCAGTCCTGTCGTCGAAACTTGCCCGGCTCACCCATCAACGCGCGATATCCACGGCAGGGGAGAATGGCATCATGCAAGGCGTCCCCGACGAGAGGTGGAACAGTGTCTCGAACCATCATTGTTGCCGATGACCAACCGCTCGGGGAGGCGGCGAAGATCCTCGGCGCTACCATCAAGAGGATCACCACTAGCGCGGCGCTGAAGTCGGCGGTCGACCGAAAAAAGCGTCGGGAGTTCGCCGACTGGCTCAAGAGCGGCGGCCTTCCCGGCTTGGCAGAACCGGTCGTCGGCGAACGGAACAACGCGTGAGTCACGTGAGCCTCCCCCCTGCGCGACAAGTCGACATTGGCCCACTAGCCGAAGCTGGCCGCACACGCCTCGCCTTTGGGCACCGAGGTCATCGGAACATGCGATCCTGCCCAACGAAGTGAATGAAGTCCGTGCAGTTGATCTACGGAACCCCAGGCCAAGGAGTCCGTTCCCGCGCACGCGGGGGTGATCCTCGCGGTCATCGCCCGCGTGGTGCCGAGTCAGCACCCCGCACCTGCCGCCAACACAGATCTTGGACGGTTGTTGTCATCGATGAACGTCAGTTGTCCAAGTTCTCGCCGCACGTCCCGCCGCACCCGGCACCGACCACGCTGCTCGCGTTGTCGACCCGATCCAACTGAGTCCGAGCGGGATAGACGCGGAGTGAACGTCGAGTCGGCACGCCCCCGCAGGCCCGACTCGTTGCCAGCCGGGCACCCCGGCATAGCGGGGCGGCACCCCCAGAGCACGCGGCAAAGGGCACACGACAAAGGGGCACGCAGCAACAGGGCACGCAGCCATGATCGTCTGCTGATTATGGAGACGGGCGGCGGCGTGTCGTCTCTGGAAACGACAGACGATCATGGCTGAACCGACGGCACCCCCACAGCGAAGACGCCAGCCGGCCGGGCAGAAGCAGGGCGAAGCTATGCCGGCCCGCCCAGATGCCGCCAGAGGAACTCCAGGGTCAGGGCCCACACGAACGCCCGCTGCGCGTTGTTCGCCGCCGCGCCGTGCCCGCCCTCCACGTTCTCGTAGTACGCCACCTCGTGCCCGCGTTCGCGCAGCCGGGCGGCCATCTTGCGGGCGTGCCCGGGGTGCACCCGGTCGTCGCGGGTGGAGGTGACCAGCAGCGTCGGCGGGTACGCCCGGTCCTCGTCGACGTTGTGGTACGGCGAATACTCGCGCAGGTAGGCCCAGTCGGCGGGGTCGTCCGGGTCGCCATACTCGGCCATCCAGGACGCCCCGGCGAGCAGCTTGTGGTAGCGGCGCATGTCCAGCAGCGGCACGTGCGCGACGACCGCGCCGAACAGCTCGGGATAGCGGGTCAGCATCACGCCCGCCAGCAGGCCGCCGTTGCTGCCGCCCTCCATGCCGAGGCGCGCCGGGGTGGTGATGCCCCGGGCCACCAGGTCGGCGGCGACGGCCGCGAAGTCCTCGTACGCCCTCGGTCGGTTCTCCCGCAGCGCGGCCCGGTGCCACGCGGGGCCGTATTCGCCGCCGCCCCGGATGTTCGCCACCACGTAGCTGCCGCCCCGGGCCAGCCAGCCCCGGCCGACGATGCCGCTGTAGTGCGGCAGCTCGGGGACCTCGAAGCCGCCGTACCCGGTGAGCAGGGTCGGCCCGCCCGCCGCGTCGGGGTCGCCCACCAGGAAGTACGGCACCCGGGTCCCGTCGGCGGAGGTGGCGAAGTGCTGGCGTTCGGTCAGGCGGGCGGCGTCGAAGAACGCCGGTGCCCGCTTGAGCGTCTCGACCGGGCCGCCGACCTGCCCGAGCCGCAGCGTCGCCGGCTGCCGGAACCCCTCGGAGGCCAGCAGGTACGCGTCGCCGACGTCCGGGTCGGTGTCCACGAGCCGGGTGTGCTCGAACTCCGGCACGCCGGCGAGCGGCTCCCGCCGCCAGTGCCCCGCCGGGCCGGGAGCGCCGGGGACGCCGGGGGTGAGCACCTCCAGTCTGCTGCGCACGTCGGCGAGGGTGGCCAGGATCAGGTGGCCGTGGGTCCACGCGTGGTAGCTCAGCGCGGTGCGCTCGTCCGGCGTGAACAGCGTCGTCAGCTCCCGCGCACCGGCGAGGAACGCGTCGAACGGGGCCGCCAGCAGCGCGCCCGCGGGATGGGTCACCCCATCGACCGTCCACGGCGAGCGCAGGCCGATGACCAGCCACTCCCGGTGCGCGTCCCAGTGGGCGTCGGACGGCACGTCGATGCGTACCTGCTCCCCGGCCGGCGTCAGCAGGTACGACTCCGAGCGGAAGAAGTCGAGGCGGCGGCCCACGAAGGTGCGCTCGAAGCCGGGCGTGTGGTCGTGCGAGGCGTACGCGGAGACGTCGTCGGCCTGGCCGGCGAAGACGACCTCGGCGGACGGCAGTGGCGTGCCCCGTCGCCACCGGCGGACCGTGCGGGGGTAGCCGGAGGTGGTGAGCGAGCCGGGCCCGAAGTCGGTGGCGACGAGGATGTGGTCGGCGTCGACCCAGGTGACGTCGCTCTTGGCCTCGTCGAGGGTGAAGCCGTCGGCGACGAAGGCCCGGCGGACCAGGTCGAACTCGCGCACGACGGTGGCGTCAGAGCCGCCCCGGGAGAGGCTGACCAGGCAGCGGTCGTGCCCGGGGCGCAGCACCGTCGCCCCCTGCCAGATCCAGTTCTCGCCCTCCTGCGCGGCCAGCGCGTCGACGTCGAGCAGAACGTCCCAGTGCGGCTCGGGCCGGCGGTACTCGTCTCCGGTGGTGCGCCGCCAGATCCCCCGGGGGTGGGCCGCGTCGATCCAGAAGTTGTAGTAGAGGTGGTCGCCGCGCCAGGTCGGGTAGGGGACGCGGTCGTCGGCGTCGAGCACCTCGCGGATCTCGGCCCGCAGGGCGGCGAACCGGTCGCCGCCGGTGAGGGCGGCCATGGTCTCGGCGTTGCGGTCGCGCACCCAGCCGGCGGCGTCCGGGCCGTCCAGGTCCTCCAGCCAGCGGTACGCGTCGTCATCCTCGTCGATCAGCCTCGTCACGTTTGCCACTATTCCCGGCCGGGTCAACCCCCGGCGACGCCGCTGGTGACGCGGGTGCGGGGGACCATCGGCCCTGGCATGGGCCGCGTTTCGCGGGGTATGACGGGCAGATGAGGGCGAGTTTCCGGATCGGCCGGATCGCGGGCGTACCCGTCGGGGTCAACTGGAGCGTCCTGGTCATCTTCGGGCTGATCGCCTGGGGGCTGGCGGGCAGCCAGTTCCCCCGGTCGTATCCGGACCGGCCGACCTGGGCGTACGTGCTGGCGGGGCTGAGCGCGGCCGTGGTGTTCTTCCTCGGGCTGCTCGCCCACGAGGTGTCGCACGCCGTGGTCGCCAAGCGCAACGGGCTGGAGGTCTCCGGGATCACCCTGTGGCTGTTCGGCGGGGTGGCCGAGCTGCGCGGGGAGGCCCGCGACCCGGGGGCGGAGCTGCGCATCGCCGGCGTCGGGCCGCTCGTCAGCCTGATCATCGGCGTGTTCTTCGGCGGCGTCGCGGCGCTGCTCGCCCTGGCCGGGGTGCACGGGCTGCTGCTCGGCGCGCTGGCCTGGCTGGCCGGCATCAACATCCTGCTGGCGGTCTTCAACGTGCTGCCGGCCGCCCCGCTGGACGGGGGCCGGCTGCTGCGGGCCGCCGTATGGAAGGCCACCGGCGACCGGACCCGGGCGTCGGTGGTGGCGGCCCGCGCGGGCTGGGTCCTCGGCGCGCTGCTGATCGCGCTGGGCCTGTGGCAGTTCCTGCGCGGGGCCGGGGTCGGCGGGCTGTGGCTGGCGCTGATCGGCTGGTTCCTGATCGGGGCGGCCGGGATGGAGGAGCGGCAGGCCCGGATGGGCAGCGCGCTGCGCGGGGTGCGGGTCGCCGACGTGATGACCCCGCAGCCGCAGACCGCGTCGGGCGACATGACCGTGGCCGACTTCGTCGACCACTACCTCTTCGCGTACCGGCACTCGGCGTTGCCGCTGACCGACGAGGGCCGGCCGGTCGGCCTGGTCACCCTCGACCGGGTACGCGGCATCCCTGCCGACCGCCGGTCGGCGACCACGCTGGCCGAGGTGGCCTGCCGGGCCGACCAGCTCGTGCTGGCCGACCCGGACGAGCAGCTCACCGACCTGTTGCCCCGGCTCAGCGAGTGCGCCGACGGCCGGGCGCTGGTGGTGGCCGGCGGGCGGCTGGTCGGCATCGTCTCGCCCAGCGACATCAGCCGGGCGGTGCAGCGCGGCAGCCTCCGCGACCAGCCGACGCGGGCAGGCGGCTGAACGGGCCGGTCAGGAGTGCGGGCAGGTGTCGCGGTACTCCTCGATCGCGCTGCCGCGCGGGGCGGGGCAGAGGAACTGCTCGTAGCGGGTGTCGTCGTCGACGAACCGCTTGAGCCAGGAGATGCTGTACTTCGCGATCGTCACGTTCGGCGAGGTGGGCGCGGAGTGGCTGGCGGCGTTCAGCTCCAGGTACGCCTTGTCGAGGCTGGCCGGCAGGCTGGTGTAGAACGGCTCGGAGTGTGAGGTCACCGGGGCCACCGTGTCGTTCTCGGCGCCGACGACGAGGGTCGGCACGCGTACGCCGGACCAGTTCTTGGTGGTGTGCCAGCCGGTCAGCGGGATCGCCGCCTGCAGGGAGGGCCGGGTGTTCGCCGCCGCGAGGGTGCCCCCGCCGCCCATGGAGTAGCCCATGACGGCGAGCCGGTTGCGGTCGATGCGGCTGCGCACGGCGCTGGTGCCGACCAGGTAGTCCAGGGCCGCGAGGAGCTGGGTGCCCCGGCTCGCCGGCTGGTCGTACACCGAGAGGGTGTCGATGGTGGCCACGACGAAGCCCTGGGAGGCGAGGCGGGGGCCGAGCCAGGCCACGGCGGACTGGGTGTTGGTGAAGCCGGGTGCGATGGCGACCGCGCCGAAGGTGCCCTCGGCGGTGCTCGTCGGATACCACACGGTCGCGCCGCCGAAGCCGGTCACGGCGGAGCGGGCGACGGTGAGCTGGGCGGTGGCGAACGGGCCGGTGGTCGCCTCGATGCTCGCCACCGTGGGGTCGGGGCCGCGCTCGTAGGGGTTGTCGGCGTGGGCGGGGGTCGGGCCGGCGACGGCCAGGGCGAGGGTCGTGGCCAGCGCGGCGACGACGCGCCACGGGCGACGGGGCGCTGCCGGCCGGGAGCGGCCGGGCACACGGGGGGCGGACAGCACGCCAGGATAAATCGACATGCATCATTTTTCCCCGCAGCGGCCGGGCCGGGCCAATCCCGTCGCGCTCCTGTCACGGGGTTATGCCCGGGCCCCGCCCCGCGCCGTCAGCGGAGCAGGTAGCGGTCCAGCAGGTCGGTGCGGAACTTCCCCGCCGGGTCCAGCTCGCACGCCAGCGCCGCGAAGTCGGCGAACCGGGGGTACGCGGCGGCGACCGCCGCCGGGTCGAGCGTGAACACCTTGCCCCAGTGCGGCCGGGGCGCGAACGGGGCGAGCGCCCGTTCCACCTCCGCGAGCACGGGGGCCACCGCGTCGCCGTCGCCGATCCAGGTGAAGTGCACGGCGAGGCTGTCGCGCCCGTACTGCGGGCTCAGCCACAGCTCGTCGGCGGCGACCGTACGCAGCTCGCAGACCTGGAGCACGGCCGCGATCCGGTCCGCCAGCGGGTCCAGCGCGGCCAGCGCCCCGGCCGCCGCCGCCCGGGGCAGGTGGTATTCCGACTGGAGCTCGTCGCCGCTGCTCGGGGTGAAGCCGAGCCGGAAGTGCGGCAGCCGCTCGTGCCACGGCCCCGGCTCGCCGAGCTGGGCGGTGCAGTTCTGGGCCGGCATGCCCGGCACCGGGTGCACGGGCCCGGCCGCCGCCGTGGTGCCCAGCCAGTCGGCCGGCGGCGGCGGGGCGTCGGCGAGCTGCTTGCGCCACACCTGGTCGATCCGGCCGGCCGCGCCGCGCGGGTCGTCGGCCCCGCCGCGCCAGTCGGTGAAGAGGCTGACGCTGTACGCCGACGCGAACGCCTCGTCCAGCGCCGCCCTCGGCAGGCCGAGCCGGACGTACTGCCGCACCTCGAAGGCGGGCACCACGTCCAGGGTGAGCCGGGTGACCACGCCCAGCGCGCCGAGCGCCACCACCATCCCGGCGAACCGGTCGCCGTCGGCGTCCCGGCGTACGGTCAGCAGGTCCCCGTCGGCCGTGACCAGCTCCAGCGCCGAGACGGCGGTGGCCAGGTTGCCGATCCCGTCGCCCGAGCCGTGGGTGGCGGTGGCCACCGCGCCGGCCACCGAGATGTGCGGCAGCGACGCCATCGTCGGCAGGGCGAAACCGGCGGCGTGCAGCCGGGTGGCCAGGTCGCCGTAGCGCATGGCGGCGGCGACGGTGACCGTCGCCCGATCCCGGTCGACCTCGACCGTCTGCGGCAGCCCGGCCAGCGAGACCAGGTCACCGGCGGTGTCGCCGAGCCGGTTGAACGAGTGGCCCGTGCCGACCGCCCGGATCCGGTCGCTGCCGGCGACGAGGCGGCGCAGCTCGTCCAGGCCGGTCGGGCGGTGCCGCCGCGCCGCCGCGTAGCGGACGTTGCCGGCCCAGTTGCGCTCCGGCACGCCGGTGCCCGGCCCGTTCCCGCCTGGCTTCCCGTCGGTCGCGTCCACGTGCCCTCTCCCGTCACTCGGCGTCGTCGGGTCGACACCCGGGCGGCACCGGCGGGCCGGGCACTGGTTGCCCGGGGCGTCGTCGGGGAACCATACGCCCATGAGCAGCTACCCGGATCCCGCCCTGCGCGGCGACGTGTACCCGTCCGAGGAGGAGATCGACCCGACCGGCGTCGGCCCGGACCCGCAGAACGACGCGCCGCTCGGGGCGTACCCGCAGGTCGCCCCGGTCGTCGGGGCGTACCCCGCGCCGTCGCCCGCACCCGGGCCCGCGCCGAGGCCGGCACCCGGGCCGGTTCCCGCGCCGTCGCCGGGGCCGGCCCCGCGCCCGCCGGTCGAGTCGCACTCGATCGTCACCCACCACCTCGACGGCTCGACCGAGGTGGTCACCGACCTCGACGGCGACGGCATCGCCGACGTGGTGCAGTTCGACCTCGACGGCGACGGCGTCCCGGACATCACCTACCTGGACAGCGACCGGGACGGCCGCCTCGACACCGTCGTCCGCGACCCGCGCCCGACGGGCTGAGGGGCAGCGCCACCGCCGCCTTCCGCCGCCCGGCGCCGGGGCGTTGCCGGCCGTCCCTACCCTCACGGCATGGCCGACAAGGCGAACATGTCCACCCGGGGATTCGAGATCACGCTCTTCGTCGTCGTCGCGCTCGTCTGCTGCGGCACGCCGATCAGCGGCTTCTATCTCCAGCGCAAGGACAAGGCGGACGAGCCGGGCATGCGCGCCGCCAGCGAGGCATACCTCGGCGCCGCCGTGCGGGGCGACAACGGCACGGCGTACGACCTGCTCTGCGCGGCCGGACAGCGCGGGCGGTCCCGGGCGGACTGGGACGCCACCGCCAGCGCGATCGTCGACCCGACCGGATTCCGCATCACCGATCTCGCCGTCCAGCGGAGCAGCGAAGCCCCCACGCAGTACGTCGTGACCGCCGACATCACCTACCCGGGCCTCCCGAGCAGGGAGGTGCAGTTCCACCTCAAAAAGCAGGACGGCGGCTGGAAGGTGTGCGGCCCGCCGCCGCTGTGACCCACGCGGGCCCGCGCCGGCCCGCCCCGCCCGGCGCTCCCGTCGGTCAGCGGCCGGGCACGCAGATCGGTCACCTGCCCGGCACGCAGACCCGGCCCGTGAACGCCGGGTCCGGCTCCCGGACGTCCGCCCACGCCGGATTGGCCGAGATGTCCAGCGGCGGCGCCTGCCAGGCGGCGGTGAGCCGCTGGATCAGCGTGTACTCGGCCCGGGTCCGCTGCACCGACGCGCCGGCGAGAAAGGCGACCAGGTTGTCCCGGACCTGCGTCCGGTCGAGCAGGCCGCCGTGCACGCCGATGGTCTGGAAGACCGGGATGCCGGTGTAGTCGCCGGGCGGCGCCTCGGCGGCCGTCGTGTACGGCAGGAAGGCCACCATCCGCACGCCGGACACCGGGCACATGAACCCGTTGCGGTAGAACGGCGCGTCGTCGAGCAGCGAGCGGATGAACGGCTCGTCCGGCCCGTTGCCGGGCCCGCCGCTGAGGCGGACGGGTTCGAAGAGGGCCCGCAGGTACCAGCCCGTGACCAGCCCCCACCCCCGGCGCACGCCGGGCGGCGGATAGTAGGCCCGGCCGGCCCCGATCAGCGGGCTGAACATGGCCAGCGCGTCGACCGCGGGGTGGGGCCGCTCGGCGAGGTAGGTGCGGGCCACGAGCGCCCCCTCGCTCTCCCCGACCAGGGCCACCTTCCGGCCGGTCTGCCGGTGCAGCCGGTCCACCTGGTCGGCGAGCAGCCGCACGCTGTCGGCCATCGAGATCGTGGTGTCCGTCGGCCCGTAGGGCCGGGGCCTGCCGTCGGGGTCCAACCCCCGGTAGGAGAACCACTGCACCCTCGGGTCGTTCGGCTGCTCGCCCCCGTACGCGGAGCCGTAGCCGGCCAGCACGACCACCGCCTGGGTGATCTCCGGTGGCAGCGGCCGGTCGAGCAGCACCTGCTCGGCCCGCAGGCTGGCCGGCACCGCGTCCACCGCCAGCGGGATCAGCACCGGCACGGCGAACGCGACCAGCACCACGAACGGCGTCACGGGCACCCGGGCCCACCTCGGCGGCGGCGCGAGCAGGGCCACCCGGAGGATCCGGATCCACAGCAGCCCGTTCACCACGCCCGCCACGGCGGAAACCGGCACCGTCCACCAGCTCGGCACGCTCCACGCCACCGCGCCGGCCAGCGTGAGCGCCACCAGGTTCAGCAGCGACCAGCCGACCAGCCGGATCGACGGCAGCCCGCCCCACCACACCTTGACCATGGCGGCCCGCTGCATGAACGGGGCGATCAGGAACATCGGCAGCAGCGACGCGAGCAGCACCCAGGACAGCGCCACCACCGACGCGGCCACCGAGATCACCGCCCACGGCGAGACGACGACCGTGACCACCACGGCCAGGAGGAAGCCCCGCCGGAGCATCCAGGGCACCGACGGCATCGGCATCCCCTCCGGCCACGCCAGCCGCACCATGAGGGTGTGGTAACCGGTGCGGGCCAGCACCACCAGCCAGAACGTCGTCAGGAACTCCGGCCACGACTGGTGGTAGACGAACATCCACCGCAGGTCGTGGTAGGTGTCGTACGGCCAGACGGCACCGGTCTGCGGCGCGAGCCCCTCGGCGGCCACGAAGCCCATCGCCACCAGCACGATGGCCTCGACGGTGGGGAACAGGCCGGTGAGGACGAGCAGCCCGACCTGCCTGCGGCCCACGCGCCCCCACCTCCGCCCGAAGCTCCCCTCGCAGGTTCCACCAGCGGGGCCCCGGTGTCAGCGAATCCGGCGAACTCGCCCAGGCGGCGGGCCCACCCGGGTGGCTGGACCTCCCGCCCCGGTGGCCGGTCCCGCCCGGTGGCGGCCGTCAGAGCTGGGGCATCACCTCGGCGGCGACCAGCTCGACGTGGTCCAGGTCGGCCAGGTCGAGGACCTGGAGGTAGATCCGGCCGCTGCCGGTCTCGGCGTACCGGCCGATCCTGTCGACGACCTCGGCGGGGGTGCCGGCGAGGCCGTTCTCGCGCAGCTCGGCCGGCTCCCGCCCGATCGCCTCGGCCCGCCTGCGCACCTCCGCCTCGTCCCGCCCGCAGCACAGCACCAGGGCGTTGGACCAGTTCATCCCGGCCGGGTCCCGGCCGATCTCCGCGCACGCGGCGCGGACCCGCTCGAACTGCGCGGCCGTCTCCTCGATCGAGACGAACGGCAGGTTGAACTCGTCGGCGTAGCGGGCCGCGAGGCGGGGCGTACGCTTCGGCCCCTTCCCGCCGAGCAGGATCGGCGGGCGCGGCTGCTGCACCGGCTTGGGCAGGGCCGGCGAACCCTGCACCGGGTAGTAGCGCCCGGCGAAGTCGAAGGTCTCACCGGCCGGGGTCTCCCAGAGCCCGGTGATGACGGCGAGCTGCTCCTCCAGCCGGTCGAACCGCTCCCCCAGCGGCGGGAACGGGATGCCGTACGCGCTGTGCTCCTCGGCGAACCAGCCGGCGCCGATGCCCAGCTCCACCCGTCCGCCGCTCATCTGGTCGACCTGCGCGACGGTGATCGCGAGGGGCCCGGGGAACCGGAAGGTGGCGGCCGTCATCAGCGTGCCGAGCCGGATCCGGGAGGTGTCCCGGGCCAGCCCGGCGAGGGTGGTCCAGGCGTCGGTGGGGCCGGGGTCGCCGCTGACCGAGCCCATCTTCAGGTAGTGGTCGGAACGGAAGAACGCGCCGTAGCCGGCGTCCTCGGCGCAGCGGGCCACGGCGAGCAGCTGGTCGTAGCTGGCGCCCTGCTGGGGTTCGGTGAAGATCCGCAGTTCCATTCCCCGAGCATAGGGAGTGGCAAGGAAGGGCCCCTTGTTAACGCCTCCGGTAGAGAAGGGGACCCTCCTCACGCCCCGGGCCCGCCCCGCGACGCCCACGTCGGGCGGGCGGGTCAGGGCTGGCCGAGGCCGGCCTCGCGGGCCCGCCGGATGGCCTGGCTGCGGTCGGCGACCTGGAGCTTGCCGAGCACGTTGGACAGGTGGTTGCGGACGGTCTTCGGGCTCAGGGTCAACCGGCGGGCGATGACGAGGTTGCTCAACCCCTGGGCGACCAGGTCGAGCACCTCGCGCTCCCGGTCGGTCAGCTCGGGGAACGGCGCCGGGCCGCTCGCCCGCCCCCCGGCCAGGAAGCCGATCGCCCGGCTCGCCACCACCGGCCCGAGCAGCACCTCCCCGTTGGCCACCGCCCGGACGGCGCGGTCCACCTCGCCCGGCGCGGCGCCCTTGAGCAGGTAGCCCCGCGCTCCGGCGCGCAGCGCGGCGAAGACGGAGTCGTCGTCGTCCAGCATCGTCACCACCAGCACCCCGGTCCCCGGGTGCCGGCCGACGATCTCGCGGGTGGCCTCCACCCCGGACCGGCCGCCGCCGAGGTGGAGATCCATGATGATCACCTGCGGGCGGGTGAGGTCGGCGACCCGGACGGCCTCGTCGGCGTCCGCGGCCTCGCCGACGACCTCCAGCCCGGGGGTGGACGCCAGCAGCGCCGTCATGCCGAGCCGGAATACGGGATGGTCGTCGACGACCGCCACCCGGATCGCCGCCTCGTCACCGCCCACGAACGGTCACCTCCGACCCGCCCGACGCGACCCCCACCGGCGGCACACCGCCGACCGGCAGCAGACCGCCCTCCACCCGCGCCGCGCCCACCGGCAGCAGACCGCCCTCCACGCGCGCCGCCTCCATCGGCAGCACCGCGTCCACCGGCCGCTCAGCGCCCACCGCAGCTCCCACCGGCCGCTCAGCACCCACCGGCCGGGCACCGTCGGCCGGGGTCCCGGCCGGGAGCGGCGGGGGCGGCGGGAGCGACGGGGGCGGCGGGAGCCGGTCGGCGGGCACGTGCACGCTGACGACCGTCCCGCCGTCCGGCCCCGGCCCGACCGCGCACACCCCGCCGATCCCCTCGGCCCGCTCCCGCATCGAGAGCATGCCGACCCCGGCCGGGATGCCCGCCCCGATGCCCCGCCCGGCGTCGGCGACCCGCACGGCGAGCCCGTCGGCGTCGCGCTCGACCAGCACCGTGCAGACCGACGCGCCCGAGTGCCGTTGGGCGTTGCGGACGGCCTCGGCGACGATGCCGTACACGGCGGTGGCCACCGGCTCGGGCAGCGGCAGCGGCGGGGCGTCCACCTGCACGGCCAGCCCCGAGCCGTCGTACCGAGCGGCCAGCTCGTGCAGGGCGGGGGCCAGCCCGCGCTCGCCGAGGACCGGCGGCAGCAGGCCGCGGGCCAGGTCACGGACCTGCTCGACGCCCTGGTCCGTCTCGTCGCGCAGCCGGTCCAGCAGTCGGCCGGCGGCGGCCGGGTCGACGCCGAGCAGGTTGCGGGCCGCCTGGAGGCCGAGCGCCACCCCGGCGAGGGTGGGGCCGAGGCCGTCGTGCAGGTCCCGGCGCAGCTTGCGGCGTTCCGAGTCGCGGGCCTCGGCCAGCCGGGACCGCGAGGCCACCAGCGCCCGGCTGGTGGCGGCGAGGCTGGCCGCCGAGGCGACCACGGGGGCCAGGTCGACCAGCGCCGATCGGGTACGCCCGTCGAGCCGCTCGCCGGCCCGCGCCCACGCGGTGAGCCGCCCGACCTCCCGTTCGCCCCGCCGCAGCGGCAGCACCAACGGCTCGCCCACCGGCCCGGTCGAGGCGCAGTGGGCGGTGCAGGGCTCCGGGCCGTCCACCTCGATGCCGCACGCGCCCAGCCGCAGCGAGTCGGTGAGGCTCCGCGCCACCCCGGTCAGCACGTCGGCCGGGTCCTCGCTGGCGCTGATCCGGTCCCCCACGCCCCGGACCACCCCGAGCGGCTCGGCGGCGGCACCGTGGATGAGCCGGTCCACCCGCCGCTGCACCCACCAGCGGCCCGGCTGCACGGCGGCGGCGACGAGGGCCGTGACCAGCACCCCGGGCACCGCCCGGCTGGCCGGGAGCAGGGCGTCCAGGGTGGTCACCCCGACGACGTACGCGGCGACCAGCAGGAACGTCAGCAGGAACCAGACCAGCGTACGACGGACGGCGATCTCGATCCCCCACAGCCGCTGCCGCAGCACGACGGCCAGCACGGCGGCTGGGAAGAACGCCTGGGCGGCCAGCATGCCCGTCGGGGGCAGCCAGGGCGGCACCAGGTGCGCCCGGTCGGCGGGCAGCGCCACCGGGGCGAAGCTCACCGCGAGCAGCGCCGTGCCCACGGCGAGCCAGCCCAGTCCGACCCGTTCGGTGGTCGACGCGACCCGCCGCCGCCACAGCAGCCCACCGGCGGCGATCAGCCCGAGCACCGGCACCAGGGCGGCGAGCACGGGCAGGACCAGCTCGACCAGCGTCGCCCAGCCGGCGCTGCGGATCGGCAGCGGCACGTCGGAGCCGGTGGCCCCCGGGCCCGGCCAGGTGAGCTGGCACAGTTCGAAGGCGGCCACGACCGCCGCGCCCGCCGTCACCGCCACCCGCGCCGGCACCGGCAGCCGCCCCTCCCGCACCAGCCACGGCAGCACCACGATCAGCGACAGCATGCCCGGCGCCCAGCCCCAGTGCCGGGCCGAGGTGAGCCAGGTGATCTCGGGCAGCCCGGGGTGCACCCGGAGCAGGTCGGCGTACTGCGCGCCCAGGGCGGAGACCCCACCGCCGATCCCGGTCACGGCCAGCAGCCACGCGACCGGGTGCCCCCGGCGCAGCAGGACCAGCCAGGCCACCGTCCCGTAGACGGCGCAGTCGGTGAAGTCGACGAGGAAGTAGAGCTGGGCGAGCCCCCACGGGCGGTGGGCCAGCGCCCAGCACAGCGCGGTGCCGGTGAACAACAGCGCGCAGGCGACGGCGACGGCCCGGGCGGCGACCGGGCGGCGGTGGTCGTCGCCGACGCTCGGGACGGGGCGGGCACGCGGCGGCGGGTCGGCCAGCATGACGTGATCCTGTCAGCCGCGTCGTCGGTTGCCGATGGCCCGTTGCTCCAGGGCGGATGTCGGTCCCGCGACAGTCGCCCGCCGGCCGGCGGGGACGGGCTGGGCGCTGACGGACACGGAGACCTCCCGGGCTGACGGCTCGTGGGCGTGGGCCGGCGGGTCGCGGTGCGGGCGACGGCCCCGGCCCGTCGAGCATCCCGGTCCCGGTGTCCCGGCCGCCTGGTGCGTGCCGTCCCGGTCGGTCGGGAACTTCTGCCGTACGCCGCGGGCCCGGCCCGCCGGTACCGCTGTCCCTTCCCGCCGGGACGCCGGGCGACGCACCGTCTGTGCCGTGGCGTCGCAGGGACGTCGCGTGCCAGGTGTGACCAGGAGGCGGCAGTGGACGACCAGGACCGGATTCGCTTGATCGGCGCCGTGCGGGAGCTGGCCCCGGAGCTGGCCCGGCGGGCGGAGGAGATCGAGGCGGCCCGGGGGCTGCCCGTCGACCTGCTCGACCGGCTGCGGGCCGCCGGCTGTTTCCGGATGTTCGTGCCGCGCAGCCACGGCGGGTACGACGCCGACCCGCACACCGGCCTGGCGGTGCTGGAGGCGCTGGCCCGCGCGGACGGGTCGACGGGCTGGACGGTGATGATCGGCGCGGAGACCCCGCACCTGCTGGCGATGCTGCCGCGCGACCAGTTCGACAAGCTGTACGCCCACGGCCCCGACGTCGTGGTGGCCGGCGGCTTCGCCCCGCAGGGGCGGGCGGAGCTGGCCGACGGCGGTTTCCAGGTGACCGGGCGGTGGGCGTTCGCCAGCGGGTCCCGGCACGCCGACTGGATCTTCGGCAACTGCGTGCTCACGGGCGACGGTCAGCCGCTGCCCGGCCCGGCCGGCCAGCCGGTGGAGGTCCGCTCGATGCTGCTCCCGGCCGGGCAGGTGACCGTGGAGGACACCTGGCACGCCCTCGGGCTGCGCGGCACCGGCAGCCACGACGTGCGGGTCGACGCCGTCTACTGCCCGGTCGAGCGGAGCTTCGACCTGTTCACCGGCGTGCCGTGCGTGCCGGGGCCGGGTTTCGTCGCGCCGCTGGCCCAGTTCGTCCTGCACCTGGGCGCGGTGGCCGTCGGGATCGCCCAGGGCGCCCTGGACGACACGGTCGCCCTGCTCGACGGGGGCCGGCGGCGGCTCTACGCCCGGCAGTCGCTGGCCGACTCGCCGGCCTTCCGGGAGCGGCTGGGCCGGGCCGACCTGCACGTCCGGGCGGCCCGGGCGCTGCTGCGGTCGCTGGCCGACGACCTGTTCCGGGCGGCGCACGGCGGCGGGCCGGCCGCGTTCGCCGCGTTGCAGCCGCGCATCTCGGCCAGCCTGCCCTGGGTCACCGAGGTCACCGCCGCCGCCGTGGACGCCTGCTACCGGGCGACCGGGGGCGGCGCGGCGCGGGACTCCTCGCCCGTGCAGCGCCGCTTCCGGGACATCCACACGTTCTCGCAGCACGCGGCGGCGGCCGAGGGCTGGCTGGGCAACAACGGCAGCCAACTGCTCGGCCGCCCGGTCGAGCTCGCCTACTGACGGCGGGGCGGCGGCCACGGCCCGACCGCACCGAGGGCGGCCCGACCGCACCGGAAGCGGCCCGGCCGGACCACGATCGGTCCGGCCGGGCCGAGCAGGGCCGGGCGGGGTCAGTCGCCCGCGCCCAGGGCGGCCACCGGGCTCACCCGGGCCGCCCGGCGCGCCGGCAGCAGCCCGGCGAGCGCCGTCGCCGCCGCGAGGGCCAGCACGACCCCGGCGAGCTGCCCGGCCGGGAACTCGACGGGCGCGTCCTGGCCGAGCGCCGCGACGGTCAGCCACGAGTACGGCCACGCCAGCAGCAGGCCGAGGGCCGCGCCGAGGACGCCGTACAGGCCCGCCTCGACCGTCAGCATCGCCCCGAGCCGGCGACGCGACATCCCGACGGCCCGCAGCAGGCCGGACTCCCGGGTGCGTTCCACCACGGACAGGGCCGTGGTGGTGCCGACGCCGACCACGGCGACGACCACGGTCAGGCCGAGCAGGGACAGCAGCACCCCCAGCAGCGCGTCGAGCCCGCCGTCCAGCTCGTCGCGGTCGTCGGCGGTCACCACGATGCCCACCTGCTGACCGCCGGCCGCGTGCAGGGCCCGTACCGCCGCCGTCCGGGCCCGGTCGTCGTCGCCCGCAACGTCGGCCAGCAGCCCGGTCGGGCCGGCCGGCACGCCGAGCCGGTCCAGGTCCGCCGGGTCGAGCAGCAGGCCCGCGCCGACCGGGGTGTTCGCCATGGTCGCGGCCACCCGCAGCCGCACCGACCGGTCGCCCCGGGTGACGGTCACCTCGTCGCCCGGCCGCAGGCCCGCCTGTTCGGCGAGGAACCGCAGCAGCACCACCCGCCCCGGGCCGGCGTCGGTGAGCCGGCCGGCGCTCGCGCCGAAGTCCGCCCAGGTGGCCAGCGCGCGCAGGTCCAGGTCGGTGGCGGCGAGCCCGTCGACCTCCGCGCCGGCGACGCGCACGTCGGGGCTGCTGCGGTACGGCACCACCCGGTCCAGCTCGCCGATGCCCCGGACGCGCTGCACGAGCCCGGCCGGCAGCGGCCCGTCGCCCCGGGCGGTGACGGCGACGTCGGCCGGCGCCATGCCGGCGAGTTCCCGCTTGAGCAGCGTCCCGAGCGAGGCACTGCCGACGAGCGCGCCCGCGACCAGGGTGACCCCGAGCGCGACGACGACGCTGACCGCCGCCGCCCGACGGGGCGCCCCGCCGACCCCGCCGACGGCCAGCCGGCCGAGCGGGCCGAGGCGGCGCAGGGGCCAGCCGACGACCGCCAGCACCGGTCGCACGAGCAACGGCCCGAGGGCCACCAGCGCGGCGTACGCGAGCGCGCCGGACGCCACGATCGCCAGCAGCGGGTTCGCCGGGTCGTAGTTCTCCGTGTCGGGGCCGGGCAGCCGGCTCGCCACCAGCAGCGCCACCAGCACCGCGCCCACGGCGAGCAGGAGTCCCGCCGCGGCGCGCAGCCGGCCGACGCCGCGCCGGCCGGCCGTGGTGCTGGCCGCGCGCAACGCCTCCAGCGGGGCGACCCGGGCGGCGGTGACCGCCGGGGCGAGCACCGCCAGCGCCGTGACCAGGGCCGCGCCGAGCGCCACGGCGACCGCCGCCGCGACCGGGTGGCCGGGCGAGGCCACGGCGAGGCCGGACGCCCGCAGCACCGGCGGCAGCCCGTGCCCGACGCCGTACGCGGCCAGCACGCCGGCCAGGCCCGCGACGAGGCCGGTGCCGGCCCCCTCGACGACCAGCGCCCGGAGCAGCCCGGCGCGGGGCGCCCCGACGGCGCGCAGCAGGGCGAGCTGCCGCATCCGCTGGGCGAAGACGATCCGGAACGTGGAGGTGGCGACCAGCACCGCCGCCACGACGGCGATCGCCACGAACATCGTGACGAAGGCGAAGAGGTCCTGGACGCGTCCGCTGACCTCGTCGGCCTCCGCGCGGCGGACCTCCGCCCCGGGGCGGACGACGACGCCGTCACCGGCGCCCTCGGACGGGCCGGCCGTCACACCGGGAGCCGACGCGGCGGGAGCCGACGCGGCGGGAGCCGACGCGGCGCCGGCCAGCGCGGCGGACACGGCGTCGGGGTCGACGCCGGGGGCGAGCCGCACCTCGACCTGCCGGAGCTGGTCGGAGCCGCCGAGGCGGGCGGCGAACGCCTCCGTGGTGTAGCCGGTCTCCCCCGGGTCGTCCGGGGCGTCGACCACGCCGACGACGGTCACCGCGACCGGCCGGTCCGGCGCGGCGCCCGCCAGCCGCAGGGTCTCGCCGACGCCCAGCCCGAGCCGGTCGACGGTGCGCCGGGTGACGGCCAGTTCGCCCGCCGTGGCCGGGTACCGCCCCTGCACGACGCGGACCGTGGCGAGCGGCCCGGAGCCGGGGTCGGCGTACACGGACAGGCCCGCGCGCGGGTCGTCGGCGAACTCGTGGAAGTGGTCCGTGCGGCCCACCGCCTCGGCGACGCCCGGCAGCCGGCGGGCCGCGTCCAGCGTCCGCAGGGAGACGCCGTCGCCGCCGGTGACGACCAGGTCGGCCGCCGCCGGGGTGCCGCTGAAGCCGGCGAGCACGGTCCGCTCGGTGACCTGGTAGGCCAGCACGGTGCCGAACACGACGAACGCCGCGACGATCACGGCCAGGCCCGTCAGCAGCGTCCGGCCGGGACGGCGGGCCGCCTCGACGAGCTGCGCGCGCAGCAGCACGGCGCGCCGGCTCACCGGGCCGCCGCCAGGCCGTGCAGGGCGGCGGTGACCGCGCCCCGGTCGGGCTCGGCCAGGTCGCCGGCGACCCGGCCGTCCGCGAGCAGCACCACCCGGTCGGCGTACGCGGCGGCGACCGGGTCGTGGGTCACCATGACGACGGTCTGCCCGAGGGTACGCACGCAGTCGCGCAGCAGGCCGAGCACCTCGGCGCCGGAGCGGGAGTCGAGGTTGCCCGTCGGCTCGTCGGCGAAGACGACCTCGGGGCGGGACACCAGGGCCCGGGCGAGGGCGACCCGCTGCTGCTGGCCCCCGGACAGCTCGCTGGGGCGGTGCGCCAGCCGGTCGCCGATGCCGAGCGCGTCCACCACGTGGTCGAGGAGCTCCCGGTCGACGCCGCGCCCGGCGAGGTCGAGCGGCAGGGTGACGTTCTGCGCGGCGGTGAGCTGCGGCAGCAGGTTGAACGACTGGAAGACGAACCCGATGCGCTCCCGGCGGACCCGGGTCAGCACCCGGTCGGACTGCCGGCCGAGATCGGTGCCGCCGAGCAGCACCTGCCCGGAGGTGGCCGTGTCGAGGCCGGCCAGGCAGTGCATGAGGGTGGACTTGCCGGAGCCGGACGGGCCCATGATCGCCGTGAACGCGGCGCGACGGAAGCCCACCGTCACGCCGTCGAGGGCGCGTACCGCCGTGGCTCCCCTGCCGTACACCTTGACCAGGTCGACCGCCGCGACGGCCGCCGTGGGGTCGGGATGGTGCGTCGTCATGTTCTCCTCCACCTCCGGTGCCGGTCACCGGGACGCCGCAGAGCCTCCCGGTGGACGGGCCGCCGGCGCATCCGTCCGGGGTCGGGTCCGCGCCCGCCGGCTCCGACTTTCGGCAGATCCGCCGGGCCGGCCGGGTGGCTACGGTGGGGGCGATGACCGGAACCCTCAGCGGCGGGTGGCGGCGGGCCGGCCAGGCCGTCGCCCTGGCCGGCATGGCGCTGCTCGGCCTCGTCGACGTCGTCGGCGGCCGGATCTTCCCCGTCGACGGCACCCTGGCCGTGCCGGCCGCGCTGGCGCAGGTCGCGCTGGCGGTCGCCACCGCGGCGGTGTGGTTGCCCGCGCACCGGCAGGGCTCCCGCCGGCTGGCGGCGGCCGGCGGCGCGGTGGCGGCCTGGTCGCTGGCGACGACGACGGCGTACGCCTTCCTACGCGGCACCTACGGCCTGGACGGCCGGGTGCCGGTGCGGGAATCGGCCCACCTGTGGGGGCTGGCCGAGTCGGTCGGGCTGCTCGGGGTGGTCTTCGTGCTGGCCCGGCGGGCCGCCCCGCTGCCGGCCCTGGCCGCCGTGGCCGCGACCGGCCTCGCCGCCGCCGCACTGCCGCTGCGCGCCGAGGTCGACGCCGACCACCTGATCATCGGCATGGCCTACGCGTTGCTCGCAGCCGGGGCCGCCGCCGCCGGCATGTACCTGCGGCTGGCGGAGACCGCCCGGGAGCGCCGGGTCGCGACGGTACGCGCGGAGCAGCGCGCCGAGTTCGCCCGGGACCTGCACGACTTCGTCGCCCACCACGTCACCGGCATCGTGGTGCAGGCCCAGGGCGCGCGCTACGTCGCCGAGCGGGACCCGCAGCGGGCCGTCGCCGCGCTGGAGCAGATCGAGCGGGCCGGCGCGGAGACCATGACGGCGATGCGCCGCATGATCGGGGTGCTGCGCGGCCAGGACGGGCCGGCAGACGCCCCGGTGACGCCTTTGGCCGGGGTGGCCGACCTGGCGGAGCTGGTGGAGGCGTTCACCGCCGCCGGCCCGGTCCCGGCCCACCTGCACACCGACGGGCCGCTGGGCGACCTGCCGGTCGAGGTGACCACGTCGGCGTACCGGGTGGTGCTGGAGGCGCTGACGAACGTCCGGCGGCACGCCACCGGGGCCCGGCGGGTGGACGTGCTGGTCAGCCGTACCCCGCAGTGGTTGTCGGTGCGGGTGGCCGACGACGGGCGGGGGCAGCGCGGCGGCCGGCCGGGATACGGGCTGACCGGGCTCACCGAGCGGGTGGGTGCGCTCGGCGGCCGGCTGCGGGCCGGGCCCGGCGTCGATGGCGGATGGGTGGTCGACGCGGCCCTGCCGCTGGGCGGCGGGTCGCCTGCCGGGAGGGGCCTTACCGGCCCGGCGGCGCGGGGGCTCACGGGCGGGGAGGGCGGCCGGTGATCCGGGTGCTGGTGGCCGACGACCAGGCGATGGTGCGCACCGGGTTCGGGATGATCATCGGCGCGCAGCCGGACATGGAGCTGGTCGGCGAGGCCGGCGACGGCGTCGAGGCGGTCGAGCTGACCCGCCGGCTGCGGCCCGACGTCGTGCTGCTGGACATCCGTATGCCGAGGCTGAACGGGCTGGACGCGCTGCGCCGGCTCGCCGGCCCCGGCGTCGTGGACCCGGTGCGGGTGGTCGTGGTGACCACGTTCGACCTGGACGAGTACGTGCACGCCGCGCTGCGCAACGGCGCGTGCGGGTTCCTGCTGAAGGACTCCGGCCCCGCCCTGCTGGTGGAGGCGGTCCGGGCCGCCGTCTCCGGCGAGGCCCTGATCAGCCCGTCGATCACCGTACGGCTGCTGCGGCACCTCAATCCGCCGGAGCCGGCGCGCCCCGACCCGGCGGGGCTGTCGCCTCGGGAGCTGGACGTGGTGCGGCTGGTGGCGCGGGGTGCGACCAACGCGGAGATCGCCGCGAAGCTGTTCATCTCCGTCGGCACGGTCAAGACGCACCTCGGCAGCGTGCAGGCGAAGCTGGACGCCCGTAACCGGGTGGAGATCGCCGCCTGGGCCTGGGAACGCCGCCTGGTCGGCTGACGGCGACCGGCGCCGCCGCACCGGCACGCCGCGGCACCCGAACTCATCGGTCGTCCGGGCCGACGGCCGGGCGGTGGACAGGCCGCCCGGCCGCAGAACCGGCTACAGGTACGGGCGGGTGATCAGCTCGATGGCGTGGCCCGCCGGGTCCTTGAAGTAGACCCCCCGGCCGCCGTGCTCGGTGTTGGTCTCGCCGGGGCGGCGCATCTGCGGATCGGCCCAGTGCTCGATGCCCTGCTCGCACAGCCGCTGGTACGCCCGGTCGAACAGGTCGTCGTCGACCAGGAACGCGTAGTGCTGCATCTGGATCTCCACCGGCGGCTCGGCGAACTGGAGCAGCACGCCGTCGGTGAGCTGGATGTTGGTGAACGGGCCCCAGGACGGCGCTTCCGGCAGCTCCAGCAACTGGCGGAAGAACCGGGCCGACTCGGCGCGGTCCCTGGCGGCGATGATGGTGTGGTTGAACGTGACTGACATTCGGTTGACCTCGCGGTGCTCGACACGGATGGGGACCTGCGGTGCACAGGCCGCCGGGAGGTCCGCGTGCCGAGCCTGGAGGGTGCCCTGCCGGCACCCGCCGTGCGGTCAGCCCTCCACCGGATCGCCGATCCGTGCGTGGCGAGATGCCGGTCCGGTGTTCACGATCGGTGACGCTACTTGAGGCGTATCGCCACCGCAAACATGATCCCCGCTACGGCATCCGTCCGGGTCTGGGCAGCCGCGCGTTCGGCCTGCGCAGGTCGCGGTGCCGGCCGGCGGAGGCGGGGCCACCCGGCGCCGGGTGCTAGCATTGCTCTCATGACCCAGGTCGGAGGATAAGCGATGGCAGCCCTCAGCATCAGGGATCTCGACGACGCGGTGCGGGAGAAGCTGCGCATCCGCGCCGCGCAGCACGGCAAGTCCATGGAAGCCGAGATCCGGGACATCCTCACCGCGGCCGTCGCCGAGGACACACCAGCGACCGACCTGTTCAGCGCACTCGCCGAGCGCTTCGCCCGGCTGGGCGGCGTCGACCTGGAGCTGCCGTCGCGTTCCACCTCACCCCGCGCGGCGAGCCTGCCCGAATGATGATCGTTCTCGACACCAACGTCGTCTCCGAACTGATGCGGGCCGAGCCCGCGCCAGCGGTGCTCACCTGGCTCCGACAGAGTTCAGGCGCCAGCCTCCACACCACGGTTGTCACTGTCGCCGAGATCCGCTACGGCATCGCTCGGCTGCCCGAGGGCCAGCGTCGGGAATCGCTACACCAAGCCGCCAACGAGATCTTCGCCGCCTTCCCTCGACAGGTGCTGCCCTTCGACCTCGCGGCAGCCGGCGCCTACGCCGACGTGGTCGCCGGCAGGGAAAGGCTCGGCCGCCCGATCGACGGGTTCGACGCCCAGATCGCCGCCATCTGCCGAGCCCGAGCCGCCACCCTCGCCACCCGCAACATCAAGGACTTCGCCGATACGGGGATCGGAGTCATCGACCCCTGGCAGGCCACGAACGCCTGAGACCACCGCCCTGCCGCGCCGGGTTGGGCACGGCTCGGTGCGGCGGCGCACGCGGCACGCCGTACGACAAGCCGGCCCGCCCGTACCACGCAGCACCGGCTCGACGAGTCGCCGGTCAGGTTAGGCTAACCTTTGTCGGCATGTCGACCTTCCGCAACTCGCCCAACGTGCTGTTCGAGACAACCGTGGCGGCGACCCGGCGACTGTCGCCCGGGTTCGTCCGCGTCACGCTCGGCGACGAACGACTGCGGGAGCTGGCCCCGCACCAGCTCGACCAGCGCATCAAGATCATGCTGCCGATCGCCGGCGACTACCCGGCCGGGCTGCGGGCGGGGCTGCCCGAGCAGGGGTGGCGGCGCGCGTGGCGGTCCACGCCCGACCGCGAGCGGCCCCTGCTGCGCAGCTATACCGCGTACCGGACCCGGCCGGCGGCGGGCGAGCTGGACCTGGACTTCTACCTGCATCAGCCGCACGGCCCGGCGAGCGGCTGGGCGGCGAGGGCCCGACCGGGCGACCGGCTGATGCTGTCGGGTCCGCACGTCCGGGCCGGCCAGCCCGGGTACGGCGTGCAGTGGGAGCCGGGGCCGGCGACGCGGGTGCTGATCGCGGCGGACGAGACGGCGTACCCGGCGGTGCGGGGCATCCTGCCCAGCCTCGGGCCGGGGGTGCGGGCGACGGTCCTGCTGGAGGCCGGCGACGCGGCGGACGCCGCCACCCTCGACGACGTGACCGCCCGCCACTCGGTCCAGGTCGGGTTGCGCAGCGGGGCCCGGGGCGGGACGGCGCTGACCACCATGGTGGGTGACTGGTTGGTCGAGCACGGCGCGGCGGCAGCCGGGGCGGGGACCGACTTCTACGCCTGGGCGGCCACGGAGAGTAGCAGGATCGCGGACCTGCGTCGGCTCTTCGGCGAGGCGCGCATCGACCCGGATCGGGTTCACACGCAGGGGTACTGGCATGATCGCCCGGCCCGCGAGGAGGCAGCAGATTAGGTTACGCTAACCTAATCCCGCCGCCCTGGCATCACCATAAGTCACCAGACGGGAACCTGCACCATGCGCTCGACAACCCCTCGAACAGCCCGCCGACGCCTCCTCGCCCTCGCCGTCGCCTCGACGACGGCGCTCGTCGTGGCCGCCTGCGGCTCCGCCGACGCCGACCAGGCGGGCAGCGTCGGTGACACCAGAACCGTCGAGCACGCGCGCGGCAAGACCGACGTGCCGAACAAGCCGACCCGGGTCGTCGTCCTCGAACCGGTCCAGCTCGACACCGCCATCGCCCTGGAGATCACCCCGGTCGGCGCAGCCGTGCTCAGCGAGGCCGCCGGCGTGCCCAGGTACCTCGGCGACAAGGCCGCCGGCATCACCACCGTCGGCACCGTCCAGGAACCCAACGTGCAGAAGATCGCGGCCCTCAAGCCCGACCTGATCATCGGCACCGAGTCCCGGCACTCCGCCCTCTACGACCAGCTCACCGCCGTCGCCCCGACCGTGTTCATGGCGTCCCAGACCGACCCGTGGCAGGACAACGTCACGTTCACCGCCACCACGCTGGGCGGGGCGGAATCCGCCGCCAAGCTCCTCACCGGCTACCAGCAGCGGTGCGCGGAGATCGCCAAGAAGTTCGGCACCGCCGGGAAGACCGCACAGCTCATCCGGCCGCGCGACGGCGTCCTCACGCTGTACGGGCCCACCTCGTTCGCCGGCAGCACGCTGGAGTGCGTCGGCTTCAAGACCCCCCAGCGCGACTGGGAGAACTCCATCTCGGTCGACATCTCCCCCGAGCGGGTGCTGGAGGCCAAGGCCGACCACGTCTTCGTCACCACCGTCGACGTCAACGACCGCAGCACCATCCCGGCCTCGGTCGACGCCAACGCCGCCGCCTTCCCCCGCCTGCACCTGGTCGACCAGTCCTTCTGGATCACCGGGGTCGGCACGGTCGGTGGACAGGCCGTCCTCGACGATCTCGAACGCATCCTCGCCGCGTCGAATTGACCACCACCACACCCGCACGCGCGGCACCGCCGACCACCGGCCGTGCCGCGCGTCGCCGTACCGTCTGGCGCTGGCTGGCCGGGGCGGTCGCCGTACTCCTGGGGTCGGTGGTGTTGTCGGTCTTCGTGGGCGCGAACCCGGTGCCCCCGGCGGACGTCTGGGCGGCGCTGCGGGGCGCGGGCAGCGACACCGCGCAGTACGTCGTCTGGGGACAACGCCTGCCGCGCACCCTCGCCGGGCTGCTGGTCGGCGCCGGGCTCGGGGTGGCGGGCGCCCTGATGCAGGCGTTCACCCGCAACGCGCTCGCCGAACCGGGCATCCTCGGCGTCAACGCCGGAGCCGCCGCGTTCGTCGCCGCGGGCATCGCCTTCCTCGGGGTCACCTCGCCGGCCGGCTACATGTGGCTCGCCCTGCTCGGCGCGCTCCTGGTCGCCACCGCCGTGTACGCCGTCGGCGGCGCCGCGGACCTGCGGGCCTCCCCGACCCGGCTGCTGGTGACCGGGGTGGCGACCGGTGCCGTGCTGGCCGGCCTGACCACGGGGATCACCCTCACCCACCCCGACACCTTCGACCGGATGCGCGGCTGGAACGCCGGCAGCCTGCTCGAACGCGACGCCGCCGTGGTGCTGCCGGTGCTGCCGCTGATCGGGGCCGGGCTGCTCGCCGGGCTGCTCGCGGCCCGCAGCCTGAACGCGCTCGCGCTCGGCCCCGACCTGGCCGCCGCGCAGGGCGTCAGCCTCGTCCGGACCCGGCTGCTCGTGCTGGGTGCGGTGACCCTGCTCGCCGGCGGGGCGAGCGCCATCGCCGGGCCCATCTCGTTCGTCGGGCTCGTGGTGCCGCACCTGGTGCGCTGGGGCGTCGGCACCGACCAGCGCCGGATCCTCGCCGGCTCCCTGCTGGCCGGCGGGGTGCTGGTGCTGCTGGCCGACGTGGTCGGCCGGATCGCCGTGCTGCCCAGCGAGATGCCGGTCGGCATCGTCACCGCGTTCGTGGGCGCGCCGGTGCTGATCGCGCTGGCCCGACGGCGACGGGCGACCGCGCTGTGAGCGCGGGGAGCCGGCCGGTCCGCCGCACCGCCGGAGGCCGCCGGCTGGTGCTCGGCACCGACCGCCGGCACGTGGCCGTCGGCGTACGCGAGGCCGCCGTCTGCGCCGCCGCCGCGCTCGTCCTCGCGACGCTGGCGGTGGTCGGCCTCTGGCTGGGCGACTTCCCGCTCCGCGTCGACGAGGTGCTCGGCGTGCTCGGCGGCCGGATCGGCGGGCTGACCCGCACCGTCGTGCTGGAGTGGCGGCTGCCCCGCGTCGCCGCCGCCGTCGCCTTCGGCGCGGCACTCGGCGTCGCCGGGGCGATCTTCCAGACCATCACCCGCAACCCGTTGGCCAGCCCGGACATCATCGGCCTGGCCAACGGCTCGTTCTCCGGAATGCTGGTCGCCCTGCTGCTGCTCGGCGGCGGCTGGCACCTGCTGATGCTCGGCTCGCTCCTCGGCGGCCTGCTGGCCGCGCTGGCGATCTACCTGCTCGCCTACCGGGACGGCCTCTCCGGATTCCGGTTCATCGTCGTGGGCGTCGGCGTCTCCTCGATGCTCGCCGCCACCAACACCTGGCTGCTGCTCCGCGCCGACCTGGAGACGGCGCTCTTCGCCGCCGCCTGGGGTGCCGGTTCCCTCAACACCGCCACCGCCGAGGTGGTCTGGCCCGCCGCCGGGGTCGTCCTGGCGCTGCTGGCGGTCACCCCGCTGTGGGCGGCGGCCCTGGCCCAGTTGGAACTGGGCGACGACGTCGCCGCCGCCAGCGGCGTCGCGGTCGACCGGAGCCGCGCCATCCTCGTCCTGATCGCGGTCGCCCTGGTCAGCGCCGTCACCACCGTCGCCGGGCCGATCTCCTTCGTGGCCCTGGCCGCCCCGCAGATCGCCCGCCGGCTCGTCCGGGCACCGGGCCTGCCGCTCGCCGCCACCGCCGGGGTGGGGGCGGTGCTGCTGCTCGGCGCCGACCTGGTCGCCCAGCACGCGATCCCGCTGACCGTGCCGGTGGGGGTGGTCACGGTCACCCTCGGCGGCGGGTACCTGCTCTGGCTGCTCGTCCACGAGATCAGGAGGACCAGATGGTCGACCAGCTGAACGCGCGGCTGCGGGCGGAGAACGTCACCCTCCGCTACGACCAGCGGATCGTCAGCGAGGAACTGTCGTTCGCGGTGCCGGACGGCTCGTTCACGGTGCTCATCGGGCCGAACGCGTGCGGCAAGTCGACGCTCCTGCGGGCCCTGTCCGGGCTGCTCCGCCCCGCCGTGGGCCGGGTCCTGCTCGACGGATCGGATCTCGGCGGCCTGCCGGCGAAGGAACGCGCCCGCCGGCTCGCCTTGCTGCCGCAGACCATGACCGCGCCCGAGGGGATCACCGTGCGGGAACTGGTCGGCCGGGGCCGCTACGCCCACCAGCGGGTGCTCCGCCGCTTCTCCCACGCCGACGAGGAGGCCGTCGAGTCGGCGCTGGCCGCGACCGGCACCACCGAGCTGGCCGACCGCCGGGCCGACGAGCTCTCCGGCGGGCAACGCCAGCGGGCCTGGATCGCCATGGTGCTGGCCCAGGAGACGCCGCTCGTGCTGCTCGACGAGCCCACCACCTACCTGGACGTGGCGCACCAGATCGACGTGCTCAACGTGCTGCACCGGCTGGTCACCCGGGGCCGCACCGTCGTGGCCGTGCTGCACGACCTCAACCACGCCGCCCGGTACGCGACCCATCTCGTGGCGATGCGCGACGGCCGGATCGTGGCCGAGGGCCCGCCCGCCTCGACGGTCGACACCGGGCTCGTCACCGAGGTCTTCGGGATGCCGAACCAGGTCGTCCCCGACCCGGTCACCGGAGCGCCGCTCGTCGTGCCGGCCGACACCCGGGAGCCGGACTCGAACCCGTGACCGAGGGATCGTTAGTGGCTCTCGGCGCTAAAGCCAGCGCCTCACGAGGTCACGTGACTGTCAGTTCTCTGGCGCACTACAGATCACCCCAGTCCCTCGGTAGTGCACGGCTTCGCACCACAACCCGCACCACGGATGGCCTACGGATCCAGACGCACGAAGCCGCCACCCTCCTGTTCGTAGATGCAGGAGACGTTGACGCTGTGTAGCAGATCAACGAGATCGGAGCCCGGGTAGGACGGAAGCAGGACCGCCCTGGATCTGTGCTCGACGTAACGCGCGTAGTCCAGCAACTGACCGAGAGCCAGACGCACATGGTGGCGAGCCGCGGAGCTCTTTGCCTCGATCAGCTCAGCCCGGCCTCCGTCGAAGAGATCGGTGTAGAGAGCCCTGCCGAGGTCGGGCAGCTTGATCTCCTTGCGCGACGCGGTGCCGCCTTCTGCCGTCAGGGTACCTACGTATCGATCCACGAGGTCAGCTTCGCGCCGTTCAGCGGTCGTCGGTTCACGCTTGGGCTCTACCTGGAAAGTCTCGGCACGGTGGGCCTCCATCGGAACATCCCGCACTGCCGACTTGCCCGGACTCGTCGCGCCGAACTCGGGCGCTTTGGCATCGACGGGCAGAAGCCGGAACACGATGACCTTCCGTAAGTCCCCCAGCCGGTCCTTCGCCTCTTCCGCGTACCAGGGGCGCTCCGGATCAACCCGGAACTCACCGAGGTAGCGCACGACCGAAGGCTTGACCTGGCCGAAGAAGCGAAGCCGCAGACCGCGGTCAAGGTGGTCCCTTACAGCTGCGTTGCCACGGACGAAGGTCTGATCGCCGACCTGACCCTCACCCGTGTAGTGGAACGCCCCATCAGGCCGCCACCCATCAAAGTCGTACCCAAAGCGAGCGCCGGCCGGCGACGAAAAGAGGAGCACATCCGTGCTGTTGGCCGGTCGCGTGATGCCACCCTGCCGAGAGCCACCGACTCGCTGATGAAGCTGTCGCCGAACGAGCACGTCGCCTAGTTGAATCTCCCACGCCGCACTGATCTGAATGTCCCATGCCACACACGAACGATAGAGCAAGTCAACAAAGGGGCAGAAGCCGCAAATGCCACTATAGCCATCTATTGCTTCTTTTACGCAAGACCTTTCAATCATCTCCATCAATCAATGTCAACTCGTTACATTCCGACTCCCCTCGGATACCTTGAGTAGCCGAAGGCGCAACCCGCGAGACCTACAGGGGGCGGCCATGGCTCGATACTGGCCCATACTCAAGGCACGCGCAGGCGAGTTCAAAGCGCTTAGGAAGCTTCGAGACCACGAGGTCAGCCGCATACACCCCTTGTTCGAGGTCTCCCCTTCAAAGGACGGTCCAACCAAGGCCGGCCTCAAGTTCGTGCGTCAGATCCAAGATGCAGCGCCAGCCGGCCTGGCCGTCGGAGTCGACACCACCTACGTCCGACTCAACGATGATGGTCGAGCCATGATCACGGAGATCGCTAACGACCTGGCACAGTGGGGCGTTCCCATCGCGCCGGTCATCCACCTACACGACTCAGACGAGCAGTTGTCCGCTTGCGGTGAGGCAGCCCGCCTTCACAACGAAACAGCTATCGTGCGCCTGGGCAGCATCACCACAGACCCCGACCCTGTCGCCGATGCATCCCGGCTATCCAGAGCTTTGTCAATCGCCAGGATCAGCCTTGAACAATGCCACTTGATAGTAGACATGGCCGAAGTCTCATCCGAAAGAGATGTCACCCGAGCAGAGCGGGTCGCCAGGAACGTGCTTGACTCCCTCGGCAACCGGGAATGGTTATCCATCGTGGTCGCATCAGGCGCCATGCCAACCGCCATCACGAACCTCCCTCGCAACGAAGCGACACCCTTAACGAGATGGGATTGGGAGCTCTGGAGGCGGCTAGCTGATCGCGGCCCAGATTTTGGCGACTACGCCATCGCGCATCCAGAGATGCAAGGACCTGTGCCCCGCGGTCCCATGCCCAGCCTCAGATATGCCACGACCGACAACTGGTGGATCTACCGTTGGACCCGCAACGAGACCGGCGGTAACGACAGCTTCTACGACTTGTGCCACGCCCTAGTCACATCCGACCATTGGCCGGCCGAGGGTCAAGACTTCTCGTGGGGCGACAGCGAGCTCGCGCGATGCGCTAGACGTCAGCCTGGCCCAGGGGGCGCCACAGAGTGGCGAGCTTGGGGAACGTCCCATCATCTCGCGCACGTCATGAGCGAGTTGGCCAGTCCTCCCGCGTTCTAAGCACGCGCCGAACCTCTGCCTGCAACTCCCTTAACTCCAGAGTCTCGGCAAGGCGTTCCCAGACGAACCACCTCGGCGCCCTGGACAGGCCGCGGTGATTGCCTCGCTCACGCAGGAGCCTCATTGCCTCATCCCGCCAGAGCAGCTGGGCCACTGAAAATGGGTTGGGGCTTGGATTGCAGGTGCCGCGGCGGACGGTCCGAAGCCGGACCGTGCGCTTACCAGGAAGAGCGAGCAACACCCCCCACCAAGAGGGGACTATCTCGGTAGCCTGATCCAGATATCGTTCCGTCGTCACTAACGCGGCGCGATCTAGCACCCGACTATACAACTCGGCCTGGGCCTCCAGCCGGGTCAGCCTGTCCTGGTCACTCTTAATCTCGAAACCCGAGATGTGACCATTGATAACGGCCACATCGACTCGGGTTCGGCCAGCGCAAAGACCTAACTCGTGCCGGATTTGAGTGCCAGGCTGTGAGTCGTACTTGGTGGCGAGGCGAGCCGTTAGCGCTTGGCGGATATCGGTATCGCGCATCTCACCCTCCTCGGCTCGGCGCCATCGATGACCTGACGATCCTTCCATAGAAGACCTCACGCCTCTAGCGCATCCCAGTCCCTATGACTGACGGCAACTGGCGGCCCCACGTGCCCGTGGTCTGACTCACCTGCTAAGGCCACCAGACGCATCCGCCCGTCGTTCTGCATCAGGGGCATTGGCTGAACCCCGCGACGGTCTTGGTGCCTGAAGCATGCGTCCCACCCGCCCCACTCAGTTTCCGTGCTCAGGACCAGGACGGACGGGGCCTTGGGACGGTTGGGGCCGACCGTAGCGCGCTCGCACCACGAGTAGCACCACGGGAAGATCAGTGATCTAGTGTCTTGCCTGGTGGGGCGGAGGCACCACCATATGAACCACACCGCCACGATCACCGGTGACCCGCGCCCACCAAATTCAGGCAGCTCGCAGCGCCGTCAGCCCAGCTGAGGAGTCATGCCGCCAGGGGCACAGCGGCGGCTCGGTCAGACCCGCTCCCCGGAGGGGTCCTACCAACGGTAGGCGTCGCGTCGGTGGCGGATCGAGTGGATCTCCACGACTCGTTTCGCCTCGTTGATCCGGTAGACGATCCGGTAGGTGCCACGCCGGGCGGAGTGGAAGCCGTCGAAGGGTTCGTCGAGAGGCTTGCCCGCCCGATACGGGTTCACCGCGATCGCCCGCTGGATGGTCTCCGTCGCCGCGACCGCCACCTCCAGTGGCAGGTCCTCGTGCAGGTTGCGACGAGCCTGACGGGAGAACATCACCGTGTACGGGCTGAGCGGTTCGTCTGTGTGGTCGTCCATCCGCCTGCCTCCTGGAGGCATCAGGCCGCCCTGCTTCGACGCCGCTCCAGCTCGGCACGAACCTCGTCCACCGAGAACGTGTCGCCGGCCGCGAAGTCCTCCCGCGACTGGCGCAGGTCCGCGAGGGTCTCGTCGTCGGACAGCAGGTCCAACGTCTCCCGCATCGACTCGTACTCGGCCACCGAGATCAGCATCACGTCGGCCCGGCCGTTACGGGTGATCGTAAAGTGATCATGCTCCCGAGCGACCCGGTCGGCGAGCTCGGCGATCCGGGCCTTAGCCTCCGTGATCGGAATGGTCTCCATGCCAACCACTCTAGCGACCGGTCAGAATAATGGCCAATCCGACCGCTCATCCCGACGACCGCGGCTCGCCGCCATGCTGGACGAGCGCACTGGGCCGGAGGCACCCACCATGCGAACCACCGCCACGATCGCTGGGCGACACGTTGGTCCCACGTTGGATCTCCACGGCTCGTTTCGCCTCGTTGATCCGGCACGTGCCGCGTCGGGCGATGCTCGATGACCTCGGCTTGCCGACCGGTGCGGTTCGCCGGGACGACTCGCCTCGTCGTACGTGATGTCGGCCGAGGCGCGCGGGGATCAGGCGATCTGACGGAGGTCGCTGCCGTAGTCGAAGATGATCCGCATCCTGGCGCCGAGCGCTCGTGCGTACCGGCTGAGGGTTGCCACCTCGTTGGCGTCCAGGTCGCCGTTTTCGATCTGGCTCACCCGACCGGGCGTGACTCCCATCAGCTCGGCCACCTGCCGCTGGGTGAGACCGAGACGCTTGCGCTCCTCGGCGAGGTGGAACGCGCTGACCCACGCCTCGGTGCGGGCGCGCTCCACATCGAGCGCGTCGTCGTCCCCATCGTGCAACTCGGCGCGAATGTCGTCCCAGTCATGGAAGTCGACCATCAGCCCTCCCTCCGTTTCCTCTCGAAGGCACCGCCTGCGACCATGGATCAAAGACGAACAGAAGCCGGATAGCGACGTCGCGGCCGGATCTCGGCCGCAGCTCCTTGAGGTTGCTGATGCTCGAACCCCGGAGAGTGTCGACCAGCGGACGCCCCAGACCCGGACCGGTCTCGGCGAGCATGTCGATCGCCGCGTTCACCGAGCGGTACGCCGCCGGGTCGGTCCGACGCAGGGCCCGTAACCAGTCACGGACATCGCCTGTCGCCCTGATCGCCCAGCGGTTGGCCGGCCCATTGGCCACGGGACAACTATAGCTCAGGCTATACACGCCAGGCCGCGCTTCACTCATGCGAACCGTGGAAGCACAGGTCAACAGCGAGATCATGTTACGCGGTGGGGCGGACGGGACTCGAACCCGTGACCGAGGGATTATGAGTCCCCTGCTCTAACCCGCTGAGCTACCGCCCCGCAACCGCGCCGGATCGTAACCCGGCCGGCGATCACCGGCCAGCACGAAACAGCCCCACCCGCCGGCAACCGATCGATGATCCAGCACGATGGGCAACGCGAGGATAACAGCACGCAGCCGTCCGCGACGGCCTCAGCCCTGGGCGCGCAGCTCGGCCAGCACGGCCCCGGCGGCACGCCAGCCGCTGGCCAGCGCGCCCTGGATGGACGGGCTGTCGCGGTGGTCCCCGGCGACGAAGAGGCCACCACCGAGCGCCACCGGTTTGCGCAGCCGGCCCTGCGGCGGCGGCGCGGCGGGCAGCGCAGCGGGGACGCCGACCGTGGTCAGGTGCTCCCAGTCCGCCGTGGGGCGGCCGTAGAGGCGGGCCAGCTCGGCGCGGACGACCGGTTCGGGCGGGACGGACGGGCCCACCACGGAGGTGGCGACGAGGTGCCGCCCGGCGGGCGCGTACGTGGGCGCGGCCTGGCTCAGCACGACGGTGTTGGCGACCAGTTCCCGGCGGTCGCCGTCGACGAGCAGGATCGGCTCGTCCAGGGGCGGGGTGTCCGTGGCGTGGTAGTAGGTGGTGTAGGCGTGCATGCGTACCCGGCCGAGGGCCGGCAGCAGCGTGCCGGCGGTGGGCGGGTCGACGGCGACGAGCACGGCGCGGCAGCGCAGCTCGCCGGCCTGCGTGCGTACCCGATGAGGGCCGACCTCGGCGACCGGCGTGCGCAGCTCGACCAGGTCGGCGGGCAGCGGCGCGGCGATCGCCCGGGGCAGCGCACCCATCCCCTGCGCGGGCACGCCGACGCGCCCCCGGGCGAACGAGCGCAGCACCATCGCCAGCACGTGGCTGGAGGTCTCCAGCGCCCGGTCGACGAGCACGCCGGACAGGAAGGGCCGCAGCAGCTCCTCGATGATCGCGTCGGAGAGGCCGGCGCGGCGCAGCGCCCCCTCGGCGGTGGTCTCGGGGGCGTCGAGCAGCCGGCCGGGCGGCAGGGTGGCGCAGCCGGTGGCCAGCGCCGCGAACCGGAGCCGGTCGCGCAGCGAGCCGACGTCGGCCAGCGCGGTGCCCGCCGCCCCGGCGGGCTCGCGCAGCGGGTTGACCAGCCGGGCGACGGCCTCGCCGCGCCGGACCAGCACCCCGGGGGTGAACCAGCCCAGGTCGAGGGTGGCCAGGTCGAGCAGCGTGCCGAGCCGGGGGTACGCGGTGTTGAGCACCTGGAAGCCCCGGTCGATCAGGTACCCGTCGATCGCGTCGGTGGCGACCCGGCCGCCGAGCCGGTCGCCGGCCTCCAGCAGCCGCCAGGACACGCCGGCGCGGTGCAGCCGGCGGGCCGCGGCGAGGCCGGCGAGGCCGCCGCCGACGATGACGACATCGGGCTCAGCGGGCATGACGCGCCTCCCGGTCCGTGCGGCTCAGCCGGCCGGGCCACCAGATCCGCGCCCCGATGTCGTACGACAGGGCGGGCACCAGCAGCGAACGCACGACGATGGTGTCGAGCAGGACCCCGACGGCGACGGCGACGCCCAGCTCGACGAGGACCACCAGGGGCAGCACGGCGAGCGCGGAGAACGTCGCGGCGAGCACGATGCCGGCGGAGGTGATGACGCCGCCGGTGACGGCGAGGCCGGCGAGCACGCCGGGGCGGGTGCCCCGGTGGACCGACTCCTCGCGGACCCGGCTCATCAGGAAGATGTTGTAGTCGATGCCGAGGGCGACGAGGAAGACGAACGCGAACAGCGGGAACGACTGGTCGACGCCGGGAAAGTCGAGCAGGTGCCGGAAGATCAGCGCGCACAGCCCGAGGGTGGCGAGGAACGACAGCACCACGGTCGCGATGAGCAGCAGCGGGGCGAGCAGGGCGCGCAGCAGCAGGGCCAGGACGACGGCGATCACCAGCAGCACCACGGGGATGATCACGTTGCGGTCGCGGGCGGACGCGTCGGAGGTGTCCACGTTGATCGCGGTGAACCCGCCGACGACCGTGTCCGAGCCGGGTACGCCGTGCACGGCCTCGCGCAGGTCGCGGATGGTGCGCTCCGCGCCGTTGCTGTCGGGCGGGTCGGCGAGGGTGGCCTCGAACTCGACGCGGCCGTCGACCACCTTCGGCGGGGCGTTCGGGTCGGGCGGGCCGGCCTGGCTGCCCTGGGTGACGGGGCGGACGGCGGCGACGCCGGGCACCCGCTGGGCCACCTCGGCGACCTGCTGGGCGCTGGCCTGGTTGGTGAAGATGGTGGCCGGGCTGCCGGTGCCGGCCGGGTAGTGGGCGGCGATCACGTCCTGGCCGGCGACGGAGTCGGTGCGCTGGGTGAACAGGTCGGTCTGGCCGAGGGTGGTGACGCCGAGCTGGGTGAGGCCGATGGTGAGCAGGGCCAGCACCGCGGCGGTGGCGAGCCAGACGACCCGGGCCCGGCGGGCGACGAAGCCGGCGATGCGGCTCCACAGTCCGTGCTCGGTCTGCGGGTCGGCCTGGTCGACGGCGGGCCGGCGCGGCCAGAACGCCCAGCGCCCGCCGAGCACGAGCAGGGCGGGCAGGAAGGTCAGCATCACCAGCAGGGTGGCGGCGATGCCGATGGCGGCGATCGGGCCGAGCGCCCGGTTGGAGTTGAGGCTGGACAGCAGCAGGCAGAGCAGGCTGAGGATGACGGTGCCGCCGGAGGCGATGATCGCCGGGGCGGCGCCGCGCCAGGCGGCCCGCATGGCGTCCCAGGGGCGCCCGTGCCGGTGCAGTTCCTCCCGGTAGCGGGCGATGAGCAGCAGCGCGTAGTCGGTGCCCGCGCCGAAGACGAGGACGGTGAGGATGCCCTGCGCCTGCCCGTTGAGCTTGACCACGTCGTGGTCGGCGAGGAGATAGACGAAGACCGCCGCGAGGGCGTACGACGTGCCGGCGGCGAGCAGCGGGAAGATCCACAGCACCGGGCTGCGGTAGACGACCAGCAGGATGACCAGCACCACGCTGAGGGTGACCAGCAGCAGCGGGCCGTCGATGGCGCCGAAGACCTCGATGAGGTCGGCGAGCAGCCCGGCGGGCCCGGCGACGTCCACGGTGAGGCCGTCGCGGTCGCCGCCGGCGATGGCGCGCAGTTCGTCGACGACCTGCCCGATCCGCTCCCCTTCGGCCTCGTCGATGGGGACGACCACCTGGAGGGCCTGACCGTCCTGGCTGGGCACGGGCGGCGGGATCGGTGTGACGACGCCGGGGACCTGGGCGAACCGGGCGGCGTCGGCCGCGGCCCGCTGCCGGTCGGCGTCGGTGATGCCGGTGGTCCGCGCGTAGACGACGAGCGCCGGGGTGGTCTGCCGGTCGGCGAACTCGGCGGCCAGGTCCTGCGCCCGGGTGGCCTCGGCCTCGGCGGGCAGGAAGGAGGCGTTGTCGTTGGTGGAGACCTCCCCCAACTTCCCCGCGTACGGCCCGGCCACCCCGCCGACGACCAGCCAGCCGATCACGACCAGCGCCGCGACCAGCGTGGCGGTGCCGCCCCGTCTTCCGGCCATCCCACCCACCCACCTCTTGAATCGACGCAGCGATCGACGCAGCGGGAGTCTAAGTCGACATCGACCATCCTGCCGGCCGAGCGCGCCCAGGCGGGCGGAAACGGCCCCGTTACCCCCGCCGGGCCACCGCCGTCGTGGGCCGCGCGCCGCCCCTCACACTCGATTGCCGGGCGCGCGGGGTGCGCGGGGGTGAGAGCGGGGTGAGAAGGGAACCCTTCTCTACCGCAGGCGTTAACAAGGGGCCCTTCCTTGCACCTCAGCTGGCGGTGAGGGTGACGTCGTCCACGACGAAGCTGGTCTGCAGCGACGAATCCTCGACGCCGGTGAACGTCAGGGTGACGGTCTGGCCGGCGTACGCGGCGGCGTCGAAGGTGCGCTGGGTGTAGCCGCTGGCCTTGTTGAGGTTCGAGTACGTCGCCAGGGTGGTGCCGCCGACGGCGACGGTGAGCTTGTCGTACTGCCTGATAGAGGTGGTCTCGGCGGTGTCGATGTGCAGCCAGAACGACAGCGTGTACGTGGCGCAGCCGGCCGGGACGGTCAGCGACTGCGACAGCGTCTGGGTGCGGCTGCCGCCGTACCCGCCGAGCCACGCCTTGTACGAGCCGGCGTGCGCGGCCTGGCTGGCCGAGTTGGTGATGACGCCCGAGGACGCGGTCCAGACGGTGGCGCCGCTCTCGAAGCCGGAGTTGCCGACCACCTGGCCGCCGGCGCAGCCGCCGGTGCCGGTCACGGTGACGCTGTAGGTGGCGGTGCGGGTCGCCGAGCCGGTGCCGGTGACCGTGATGGCGTAGGTGCCGGTGGCCGCCGACGCGGAGGCGGCGATCGTCATCGTGGACGAGCCGCCGGAGGTCACCGACGACGGGCTGAACGACACGGTCACCCCGCTGGGCGCGCCCGTGGCGGACAGGGCGACGGTCTGGGCGCTGCCGGAGGTGGTGGCGGTGGAGACCGTGGCGGTGGTGGAGGCGCCCCGGGCGATGCTGCCGGACGTCGGGCTCACCGCGACGGAGAAGTCGTTGGTCGGGGTGCCGCCGCCGACGGCCTGGTCCCAGATCGCGTACGCGATGCCGTCGGCGCTGCGGTTGAGCCCGGTGGCGTTGATGTTGCTGGTGGTGTCGCAGGCCCGGTGGTAGCACGGGTCGTAGGACGAGCCGGCGGTGCCGCCCCACTTGGTGGCCTGCGCGGAGGTCTTGGTGGCGCTGGCGCCCATCGCGTACCCGGAGGTGGGGATGCCGGCCTGCTGGAAGGAGTAGTCGTCGGAGCGGCCCTGGCCCTCGACGTTCTCCTCCGGCGACAGCCCGAGGGAGTCCCAGTACGCCTTCAGCGGCGCGGCCGTGGTGGAGGTGACCCGGTTGATGAAGTAGCCGCCGTTGGTCGAGGCCACCATGTCGAAGTTGTAGTAACCCTTGATGTAGCCCTTCTGGGTGGCACTGAGCGAGTTCACGTAGAACTTCGAGCCCTGCAGGCCCTGCTCCTCGCCGTTCCACCAGGCGAACCGGACCCGCTTGGTCAGGCTCGGGTTCTGCTGGGCCAGCACGAGGGCGTTCTCCAGCAGCACCGACGAGCCGGAGGCGTTGTCGTTGATGCCCGGGCCGGCGGTGACGCCGTCGAGGTGCGCGCCGAACATGATGACCTGGTCGGCGGGGGCGCCGCCCGGCCACTCGGCGATCACGTTGTTGCCCGAGTAGGTGCAGCTGGTGCAGGTCTGCTCGGTGACCGTGTAGCCGGCGGCCTGGAGCTTGCCCTTGACGTAGTTGACGGACGCCGTGTAGCCGGCGGAGCCGGAGCGACGGTTGCCGCCGTTGCTGGTGGCGATGCTCTGGAACTGGCTCAGGTGGGCCTGGACGTTCGTCACGGAGATGTCCGGCGCGGCCAGCGCCGCGACGGCCGGGGCGGCAGCGGGGGCGGCGGGGACCTCGGCGGCGGTGGCCGGCAGGGCCGCCGTCGACGTGGTCAGCGCGAGGGCGGCGGCGAACGCCAGGCCCGCTGTCACTGTGGTGCGTCTCATGGGTGCTCCTCGGTGCAGGTAGGGGGTGTCGTGCACCTGGGCGTGACCGGACCCCGCTCGCGAGGGTGGGGCGGGCGGGGTCCGGCGGCGTGGCGAGGGGGCGCCGCGACGTTCGTTCCAGGGAAGGAAACACTTACACGCGTCGATTCAGCGGTCAATATCCATCATGGTCATACTGATCCGCTGATCACCCCAGCTCGGGGCGCGGTCCGTCAGCGGGTCGCCGCGGCGGCTGCCCGGCCGGCCTGCCGACCCGAGAAGAGGCAGCCGCCGAGGAAGGTGCCCTCCAGCGAGTTGTAGCCGTGCATGCCCCCGCCGCCGAAGCCGGCCACCTCGCCGGCCGCGTACACGCCGGGCAGCGGCTGCCCGTCGGGGCGCAGCACCCGCCCGTCCAGGTCGGTGTGCAGGCCGCCGAGGGTCTTGCGGGTCAGGATGTTGAGCCGCACCGCGATCAGCGGCCCCGCCGCCGGGTCCAGCAGCCGGTGCGGCGGGGCCACCCGAATCAGCCGGTCCCCCCGGTACGCCCGCGCGCCCCGGATCGCCGTGACCTGGGCGTCCTTGCCGAACGGGTTGGCGATGGCGCGGTCGCGGGCCTCGACGGTCCGCCGCACCCGGGCGGCGTCCAGGGTCGGGCCGCCGTCAGGGGCGACGAGGTCGTTCATCCCGGCCACCAGGGCCTCCAGGGTGTCGGCGACGACGAAGTCCGCGCCCCGCTCCAGGAACGCCGCCACCGGGGCCGGGGTGCCGGCGCGGGCCCGCTCGATCACCTGCCGGACGCTGCGGTTGGTCAGGTCCGGGTTCTGCTCGGAGCCGGAGAGCGCGAACTCCTTGGCGACGATCCTCTTGGTGAGCACGAACCAGCTGTGGTCGTGGCCGGTGGCGCGCAGGTGGCGCAGCGTGGCGAGGGTGTCGAAGCCGGGGAACAGCGGCGCGGGCAGCCGCCTGCCGGTGGCGTCCAGCCACAGCGACGACGGCCCCGGCAGGATCCGGATGCCGTGCTGCGGCCAGATCGGGTCCCAGTTGCGCAGCCCCTCGACGTAGTGCCACATCCGGTCCGGGTTGATCACCTGCCCGCCGGCGGCCTCGGTGATGCCGAGCATCCGCCCGTCGACGTGGGCGGGCACGCCCGAGACCATCCGCTTCGGCGGGTCGCCGAGCCGTGCCGGCCAGGCCGCCCGCACCAGGTCGTGGTCGCCGCCGATGCCGCCCGAGGTGACGACCACGGCCTGCGCCGCGTACGCGAACCCGCCCACCTCGACCCGGGAGCTGGGCGCGCCGCGCGGGACGTCGCTGGGCTCCAGCACCGCCCCGCGTACGCCGGTGACGGCCCCGCCGGTGGTGACCAGGCCGTCGACCCGGTGCCGGAAGCGCAGCCGCACCCGGCCGGCGTCCACCGCGGCGGCCAGCCGGCGGGCGAACGGCTCGACCACGCCGGGGCCGGTGCCCCAGGTGACGTGGAACCGGGGCACCGAGTTGCCGTGCCCGTCCGCCGCGCCGCCGCCCCGCTCGGCCCAGCCCACCACCGGGAAGAGCCGGTGCCCCATCGACCGCAGCCAGGACCGCTTCTCCCCGGCGGCGAAGTGCACGTACGCCTCGGCCCACCGGCGCGGCCAGTGGTCCTCCGGGCGGTCGAACGCGGCGCTGCCCAGCCAGTCCTGCCAGGCCAGCTCCACCGAGTCGCGCACCCCCATCCGCCGCTGTTCGGGCGAGTCGACCAGGAACAACCCGCCGAACGACCACCACGCCTGGCCGCCGAGGTTCTGCTCCGGCTCCTGGTCCAGCAGCAGCACCGTCCGGCCCGCGTCGGCGGCCTCGGTGGCGGCGACCAGACCGGCCAGGCCGGCCCCGACGACGATCACATCCGCATCCATGCCGGAACCCTACGGACCCGGGTGCCAAAATCAGTGGTACGCGGAAGCAGGTTTCGCGCCCGGAACTGTCATCCGGATGACAAACGCGAGGGGGCGCGCGGTGGCGGAGAGCCTCGCCGAGTTGGAGCCCCGCCTCGGCGGGCTGCCCCGGCACGTCGGCGAGCGGCTGCGGGCCGTCCGGGCGGCGCTGCACGAGCGGACCCTCGACGCGGTCCGGGCCACCATGCGCGAGCAGGGCCGGTCGCTGACCGGTAAGCAGGGCCGGGGCCTTGCCCTGGGCGTACGGACGGCCGTGGACGCGTTCGTGGCCGCCGTCGCCGAGCCGACCCGCCCGCTCGCCGACACCCGGCAGGTGTTCCACGCGCTGGGCCGCACCGAATACCAGGAGGGGCACCGCGTCGACGCGCTGCGCTCGGTGCTCACCGTGGGAGCCCGGGCCATCTGGGCGTTCCTCGTCGCGCCCGAACGACCGGACCGGCTGGCCGCCGACGAGCTGTACGTGATCGCCGCCGCACTGTTCGGCTACACCGACACCCTCGCCGGGGCCGCCGCCGAGGGCTACCTCGACGAGCAGCGCGACGCCGCACACGACTGGATCGTCGTCCGCCGCAGGCTGATCACCCTGCTCGTGCAGCCCGACCCGCCCGCCGACACCGCGCTGCACTCCGCCGCCGAGGCCGCTCGCTGGCCGCTGCCCGCCACCGTCGCCGTGATCAGCGTCGACGGCTCCGACGACGAGCACCTCGCCCGCGCCGTCGGCGGCGGAGCCGTGGCCACGGTCATCGACGAGGCGGTGCGGATCGTGCTGCCCGACCCGGACGCCCCGGGCCGGCTCGCCGCGCTGCGCCGGGCCCTCACCGGCCGGCGGGCGGCCCTCGGCCCGACCGTGCCGGTGCGGCAGGCCCGCGCGTCGTACCGGCTGTCGCGGCGGGCGCTGCGCCTGCACGCCGCCGGGGTGCTTCCCGCCGACGGCGTCGTGGACTGCGACGCGCACCTGCTCACCCTGCTCACCCACTGGGAGCCGGGGCTGACCGACCGGCTCGTCGCCCGCGCCCTGGCCCCGCTGGCGCCCCTCGGGCCGGCCGCCCGCCGGGCCCTGGCCGAGACGCTCGCCACCTGGCTGGACACCCAGGGCCAGGTGGTGGAGACCGCCCGGCTGCTGCACACGCACCCGCAGACCGTCCGGTACCGGATGCGCCGGCTACGGGAACGCTACGGCGCGGACCTCGACGACCCGGACGCCCGGCTCGCCCTGCACCTGGCACTGCGCCACCACCTGGGCCGCCGCCCCTGACCACCCGCCCTGGCTCACCTGTTGCCGGGGCGGCTCGCGGGGCGGGGCGGCCCGGGCTCGCCATGTCGGCGACACGGGGGTGTCCTGCGACGGGGATGCCCCGATGTCGCCGACATGGAGTCGATCATCCGGCTCGTCGCCCGGGCGGCGTGGACCGGGCGGCATGGACCAGGCGGCGTGGACCGAGCGGCGGGCGGGCCGCCCGGGTCGGAACGGTCAGGCCGGCGGAGCGAGCAGGGCCGCGAGCGCGTCGGCGGTGGCCGGGTACGCCGTGAGCAGCCCCCCGGCCCCGACGGCGACCGCCGAGCCGGGGCCGGGGGGCCCGAGGCCGCCCGGTCCAGAGCCGCCCGGCCCGGTCCCGCCCGCACCGGTGGTCCCGCCCGGCCCGGGGCCGCCCGAGCCGGTGACGGCTGGGTCGAGGGTCCAGCCGCCCGCGCAGCCGAGCAGCTCCGCCACGGCGTCGCAGGTCGCCGGGTGGCCCGCCAGCAGGTCGACCAGCGGGCCGGGCGCGACAGCCGCCGATCCCGCCGTCACCGGTCCCGGGACAAGCGCCCCGGGGGCGAGCGACCCGCCCGCCGCCGACCCGCCCGCCGGCCGGGGCGCCCACGGGGGCACCCAGGCGTCCAGGACGGGTAGGGCCGCCGGGAACGTGCGGCCGGCCTCGCGGACCAGGGTCGGCACCAGCTCGCCGGCCTGGGCGCGCAGCGTGGTGATCAACGTCGGCAGCCACGGCAGCAGCACCGGGTCGGGCAGCCGGGCGAACGCCGTGGACATCACCTCCACCACGAACGGCGCCAGCCCGGGCACGGGCTCCAGGGCCTGCACGAACCCGCTGAGGTACTGCGGGAAGGACGGCACCACCAGCGGGTTGGCCAGCAGCTCGGCGCTGCGGGCGCGCAGCTGCGCCAGGGGCAGCAGGCCGAGGTGGTGCTGGGCGGCCCAGTGCAGCGCCACCCGGGCCGGCGCCTCCGGCCGGGACTGCCGCACCGCCAGTTCGAGCTGCGTACGGTCGCAGCCGAGGGACAGCGCGAGGCTCTCCATGCCGAACAGGAAGCCGAGCATCGCGCCCACCTGCCGCACCCCGGTCTCCGCGTCGACGAACGCGGTGGGCAGCAGCGTGCAGTACTGGGCGTACCCGGTGGTGACGAACGCGGCGCACCAGGGCGGCAGGGTCGGCTCGGTGGCCCGGTAGTGGGCCAGCAGCCGGCGGATGCGGCGCAGCACCTCGGGGGCCTCGTCGACGGTGCGCTCGGCCGCGAGCAGCTCCACCGCCCGGGTGCCCAGCTCGTCGACGAGCCGGCGGCCGTCGAGCAGCAGGAGCGCGTCCTCGACGGCTTCGAGTGCGACGGCGGCGGTGGCCCGGGGCCCCCACGCCCGGCGGCGCAGCCGCTGCTCCAGGACCTGCTCGACGGTGACGCCCTCGTAGCCCAGCTCGATCAGCGCGCGCTGGTTGCGGCCGAGGGCGAGGTCCCAGCTCTCCTGGGTCGACCGTTCCCCGAGCCGGCGCTCCCCCATGATCGGGCGGACGGCGTCGCGGGGCAGCAGGTGGCGCAGCCGCCACAGCAGGTCCGAGCAGCCGGCCACGGCCGGGTCGGCGGTCAGGTCCAGCAGGGCCCGCTGGATGGTGCGCTTGTCCAGGTCGAGCCCGAGGGGGGCGAGCCGGTCGAGCACGTCGCGGGCCAGCGGGGGCAGGGCGTCGTACCCGACCTGGCCGATGCGGTCGCCGCCGAGCAGGATCTCGCAGAGCCGGCGCACGTCGCGCCGGCCCGGGACCACGTCCTTCTCGATGCAGGTCACGGCCGCGTCGGCGAAATCGTACGGGGTGGGCCGGGCCCGGTTGCGCAGCCCGGCGAGCAGGATCGACGTCTCGAACACGGCGATCGCGTCGGCGGTGCTGGCCAGGTAGCCGTTGCGTCGGGCCAGCCGGACGATGTCCACGCACCAGCCGCGCAGCTCCGCCTCGTCGAGCTCGTCGAGGACCGGCGGCCGGGCGAGGAACCCCGACAGTCGATCGGTGACGGGCTCGTCGGCGGCCTCGGCCGGGGTGGCCCTGCGGGCCCGGCCCTTCGCCGCTCTGCCGCCGGCCTGCCCGGCCAGCCGGAACGGGGTCACCCCGGAGCGGGACACCGCCTTGGCCCAGGTGGCCGCCGCGATCGAGACCGAGCCGGGCGCCAGCCCGAACTGCGCCTCGATGGCGGAGTGGCTGGACGGGATCAGCCCGTACAGCCAGCGGGTGGCGGTGCGCGGGCTGATCTCGTACGGCGCGGCGTCGGGCCCGGTGCCGAACTGTTCGACGGGGCTCGCGGCGTGGAACGCGCCGCAGACGTAGAGACAGTCGGTCGGGTCGACGCCGGAGTCGGCGAGGTGCTGCCGCATCCGGGTCCACATGTAGCGCTCGCGTTCGACGTCGCGGTCGAGGCGGTCGGCGTCGCTCGGGCGCAGCCGCCGGAACAGGCTGCCGATGAGGACCATCACCTGCCGGTACGTCTCGTGGTCGGCGGCGACGAGGGGCTGCTCGACGTACTGGTCCCACCACTCCGACCAGTGCCGGACCTTGCCGTGGTGCAGCAGGTAGGCCTCCAGCTCGGCGAAGCGGGGCCGCAGGTCGCCGATCTCCACGCCGACGGCGTCGCCGTGCAGCGCGGCCTCCTCCTCGGCCGCGGCCGGGGCGTCGGGGGTGCCCGCCGGCCCCTCGGCCGGGTCGCGGGGCGCCCACTGGAAGACGTGGTCGACCGAGCGGTCCACCAGCACCAGCTCCACGCCGGGGGTCTCCAGCGCGTACGCGATGGCCTGGTATTCCGCCGACGCCTCGGTGATCGGGGCGACGACGCTGAGCGGGGCCCACTCGGCGGGGAAGCCGTCGAGCTTCGACGCGAACGCCTGCACGGCCACCGGGAGGCGGCAGTTGCGCAGCTCCCCCAGCAGGGGCTGCAGGTCCTCGCACAGCTCCAGGTAGATCACCTTCGGTCGTTTGGCGCGCAGCCGGCGCGCCATCGCCAGGGCGGAGGCCGGCGAGTGGTGGCAGACCGGGAAGATCTCCAGCCGCTCGCCGAGCGCCCGGTCGACATCGTCGATCATCCCGGTGAGGATCTCCGCGAGCGCGCCGGGGCTGCCGGCGAAGGCCGCGGCGGCGTCGGTGAGCTGTCCGCGCAGCGCGTCGAACGCGCCGGGGCCGCCGGCGGGCGGGACAGCGACGCCGGCGGGCGGGGTGGGGACCGGCGCGACGACGGAGGGTGGGTGCACCCCGGGGGCCGCGCCGGGCGGGGTGGTCGTCGGGCCGGTCACGACAGGGTGGCGATCGCCTGGCGGCCGCCGTCGAGGAAGCCCTCCCACGGGCCGCCGTCGGCCTTGGCCCGGGGCTCCACCACGCCGTGCAGGTATTTGTTGAGGATCGCCAGGTCCTCCGGGCTGCGCCGGGCCAGCGAGCCGACCAGCGAGCCGGCGAGGGTCTCGGCGCGCAGGGTGCGGTCGCCGAAGAACTGGCTGTGCAGGATGGCGTCCTCCAGCACGCCGATCTGCTCGGCGGTGGACAGCGCCGACTCCAGCTTCTCGTCGTCGCTGGTCGCCGACGCGGCGGCGGCCCGCAGGTCGGCGAAGCTCTGCAGCAGGATGTCCAGCAGGGTGGGCGGGACGTCCAGCTCGATGCGGTGCCGGCGCAGCAGCTCCTCGGTGCGGAACCGGACGATCTCCGCCTCGCTGCGCTTGTTGGTCACCACGGGGATGCGGACGAAGTTGAACCGCCGCTTCAGCGCCGAGGAGAGGTCGTTGACGCCCCGGTCGCGGCTGTTGGCGGTGGCGATGATCGAGAAGCCGGGCCTGGCGAAGACGATGTTGTCGGCGTCCAGCTCGGGGATGGCGACGTACTTCTCGGACAGGATGGAGATCAGGGCGTCCTGCACGTCGCTGGTGGAACGGGTCAGCTCCTCGAAGCGGCCGATGACGCCCTGCTCCATCGCGGTCATGATGGGCGACGGGATCATCGACTCGCGGGACTGCCCCTTGGCGATGACCATGGAGACGTTCCACGAGTATTTGATGTGGTCCTCGGTGGTGCCGGCGGTGCCCTGCACCACGAGGGTGGAGTTGCCGCAGATCGCGGCGGCGAGCAGCTCGGCGAGCCAGCTCTTGCCGGTGCCCGGGTCGCCGATGAGCAGCAGGCCCCGGTCTGAGGCGAGGGTGACGATGGCGCGTTCGACGAAGCTGCGGTCGCCGAACCACTTCTGGGCGACCTCCCGGTCGAGGCCGTCGGCCCGCTCGGAGCCGAGGACGAACAGCCGCACCATCCGGGGGCTGAGCCGCCACGAGAACGGCTTCGGGTCGGTGTCGACCGACTCCAGCCAGGCCAGCTCCTCGGCGAACGTGACCTCGGCGGGGGCGCGCAACATCTCGGACATGTCAGGGGTCTCCTAGGTGAGGAAGTTCTTCAGCTCGAAGACGAGCTTGCGGATGTGGCCGGAGATGACCGGGGTGCCCAGGTCCTTGAAGCGCTGCCGGAACCAGGGGTTGACGATCTGCGTGCCGGAGCTGTTGACCGAGCCGACCGGGATGAACTTGACCCCGGAGCGGTGCACCGCCTCGATGCCGTCGAACAGCGGCTGGGAGCGGTCGAACTCGTAGAAGTCGGAGATCCAGACCAGCACGGTGTTGCGCGGCTCGGTGATCTTCGGTCGGGCCATGGCCATCGCCACCGGGCCGTCGTTGCCGCCGCCGAGCTTGGTGCGCAGCAGCACCTCGAACGGGTCGTGCACCCACGGCGTCAGGTCCAGCGCCCGGGTGTCGTACGCGATGAGGTGCACGTCGACCTTGGGCAGGCCGGCGAAGATGGACGCCAGGATCGTGCAGTTGACCATCGAGTCGACCATCGAGCCGGACTGGTCGACGACCACGATCAGCCGGGCCGGGGTGGTGCGCCGGGCGGTCTGCCGGTAGAAGAGCCGGTCGACGTAGAGGCGCTGGTCCTCCGGGCTCCAGTTGGTGAGGTTCTTCCAGATCGTGCGGTCCAGGTCGAGGTTGCGGAACACCCGCTTCGGCGGCACCGACCGGTCGATCGTGCCGACGCTGGTCTGTTCGACCTGGGTGCGCAGCACCTCGGCGACCTCGTCGACATACCGGCGGATCAGCGCCTTGGCGTTGGCCAGCGCCACCCCGGACAGGTTCGACTTGTCGCGCAGCAGCTGCTCGATCAGCGACATGCTCGGGGTGAGCTTCGCGGCCAGCTTCGGGTCGGCGAGGACCTCGCGCAGGTGCATCCGGCGCACCAGGTCGCCCTCCAGGCCGGCCAGCACCCCGCCGAGGCCGCCGCCGTCGCGCCCGTTGCCGGCCTGCCGGCGCAGGTCGCCGGGCTCACAGCCGAGCGCCCGCTCGAACCAGCCGGCGTCGGACTGCCACCGGGCGAGCTGGGTGGCGCTGACACTGCCGCCGCCGGTGGCGAACACGTTGAGCAGCAGCTTCGACACCAGCGCGGCCCGGCGCACCTCCGCGCCGCCGGCCGGCGGGGCGGGCCCGTCGCCCGGTGGCACCGCCTCATCCGCGGGCGGGGCGGACCCCGCACCCGCCGCAGGCTCGGGACCAGGCGAGGGCTCGGGCGGGGTGAGCAGGCCGGTCAGCTCGCCGGCCAGGTCGGGGAAGCGCTGCACGACGGTGTCGACGGAGACCGACGGGTCCAGCAGCGCGGCCGGCAGGCCGAGGTCGTCGACGACGGCGACGCTCGCCGCCTCCAGCGCCGGCTGCTCCTCGGGGTCGAAGAGCCGGGCCAGCAGCCGCCAGTAGAGCACCTGCCGGCGGTTGGCGTCAGGGTTCACGGGCGCGCGCGCGGCGTCGTCCGACCCGGGAACGGGCAGGCCCGCAGCGGCGTCGCCGGGCCCGGGAGCGGGCGTGCCCTGCGGGGTGTCGGGGGTCGTGGTCATCGGCGCAGCAGCCGTCCCGCGCGTTCCCGCAGCACGGCGACGGAGTCGCCGGCCTTCGCCTCGGCCTTGGCGACCTTCGCGTCGGTGGGGCCCTGCGCCCAGTCGCCGGTGTGCGCGGCGACGGTGGCCCGCTTGACGGTGCTCTGCACGGCCAGCGGCTGCACGGTCCACCGGCCGGCGTCCCAGCGCAGCAGGCCCAGGCAGGCCGTCGAGGCGGCGACCAGGGCGGGGGTGAGCGGGCCGCAGGTCGGCAGCCGGTCGATGTCGACCGCGATGCTCGCCCCGTCGACGGTGAGCCGGACGTCGTCGCCGGTGGTGTCGACCGCGTAGCCCTCCAGCAGCACCGGCTCGGCGACGGCGACGGGGTGCCGGTCCAGCGGGGGCGTCGGCGCGGCCAGCGCGGCGGGCAGCAGCACCCGGGCGGTGGCGAACGGGTCGGCGGGCTCGCCGGCGCGGGCCTGCCCGTCGCGCCACCACAGGTCGCCGCCGGCCAGCGGCAGGTCGGTCACCTCCAGGGCGCGGCGCTCGGCCAGCGCGGCCAGCAGGACGGGGTGGTCGGCGAGCAGCCGCCACAGCGCCGGGCCGACGATCGTGTCGACCTTCGTCGCGGCGACGGCGGTGCGGACCAGCCGCGCCGGGGCGCCGCCGGACGGTTCGAGGACGCCGTGCACCTGCACCTGGACGGCGGTGGCGTGCTCGTGCACGTCGACGCCGAGCACCAGCAGCCGGCCGGAGACCCGCTCGGCGGCGGCCGGGTCGGCCACGCCCGCGGTGTCCTGGGCGAGCAGCACGGCGCGGGCCCACAGGTCGGCCCAGCGCCGGGCCGGCACCGCCGGCATGGTGGCCACCGGGCAGGACGCGGCCAGCTCGCCGGCCAGGCCGTCGAGGAGCACGGCGAGGCGGCGCAGCGGCGCGACGGCGAGGGTCGCCTCGACCGGCCGGCCCCCGGCCGCGGCCAGGTCGTGGCCGACCCCGCGCCAGCCGGTGATGGCCAGCTCGGTCAGCCAGGAGCGGGCGGCGGCCAGCGGGGCGGCGGCCCCGTCCGGCAGCGGACCGGCCGCCGGGGCGGGCGGCGCGGCGCGCTCCCGGCCGAGCGCGGCGTCGGCGGCGGCGAGCAGGGCGTCGTGGGCCGCGCCGAGCAGGGCGGCGCGGGCCCCGGCCAGGGCGGCGAGGTGCTCGGCGGCGGGCGCCCCGGCGGTGACCTGCGCGACCGCCTCGGCGACCCGGCCGCCCAGCGGGGTGACCGCCAGGGCGGCGGCGACGTCGCCGAGCGCGGCGAGCTGCGTCTCGCCGGGGCGGGCCAGGCCGGCGACCAGGGCGTCGTCGAGGCCCGCGACCACGTCGAGGGCCGCGTCGACGCCGGCCGGCGCGGCGTCGACCAGCGCGGTGAGCTGGGCCCCGCGCATCAGCGGCCCGCCCCGGTCGCCGGGAACCAGTGCAGCTCGGGCAGCGGCCCGTCGGCCGCCGGCAGCTCCAGGTAGGCCAGGTGGCGCAGGAACCGGCTGAACACGACCGCCGCCGGGGTGGGCTCGTGGTGGCCGTCGATCCCCCGGAGCAGGTCGCCGCCGGTCTGCGCCCCGTCGGGCGCGTCGATGCGCAGGTAGCGGGCGACGCGGGCGACGCCGTACTGCAGGACGGCCTCGTCGAGCAGGGCGTGCAGGTGCTTGCAGGGCGCGCCGCGCAGGCCGCCGCAGGGCCGGTTGTTGTTGGTGGAGCAGTGGAAGGCGTGGCTGCCGGCGGCGATCGAGGAGACGTAGACCCGCTCGATGTCGGAGCCGCTGGACACCACCCCCTGCAACCGGCCGTCCGCCAGCTCGACGAAGGGGACCTTCGCCAGCTTGCGGGGACGCACCGCGGGCAGCACCGGCGCGAGGCTGCGCCGCTCCCACGGTGCGTGCTGCGTCTGGGGCACTGCGACCTCCGTAACCGGTGCGCCCGCGGGCGCGCCGACTGGGGCGCCGGCCGTGGGCCGGCGCGCGACGACAGGGGGATGGCGGAGCACGGTGGCCCGCCGGAACCGGGCCCCGCAGCGCCCGTCCTGGGAAAGATCATGCCCCCGGGGTACGACAGGTTCGCCGCCGGGCCGGACGGGCGGCGGCGATGCGCGCGCCGGGGGTGCGACACGTCCCGGCTGGTGGCAGGCTGGCCCGGGCGGCCGGGCGCACGCAGTACGGTTACGGCCGCGCAACGGTTGTGAGCAGGTGCGGGAGGAGAGCCGGAATGGCCGAGGAGATCACCACCACCGACGAGTGGCGGGCGCTGGCGGCGCACGCGGAGAAGCTGCGGGACGCGCACCTGCGCGACCTGTTCGCCGCCGACCCGGACCGCGGTGAGCGGTTGGCCGGCGAGCTGGCGGACCTGCACGTCGACTACAGCAAGAACCTGGTGACCGACGAGACGTTGGCCCTGCTCGCCGCCCTGGCGCGGCGGGCCCGGCTGACCGACCGGATCGCGGCCATGTTCGCCGGGGAGCACATCAACACCACGGAGGACCGGGCGGTGCTGCACACCGCGCTGCGCGCTCCGGCGGGCGCGGCGCTGACCGTGGACGGCCGCGACGTGGTGGCCGACGTGCACGCGGTGCTGGACCGGATGGCGGCGTTCGCCGACCGGGTCCGCTCCGGCGAGTGGGTCGGGCACACCGGTGAGCGGATCCGCACGGTGGTCAACATCGGCATCGGCGGCTCCGACCTCGGGCCGGTGATGGCGTACGAGGCGCTGAAGGCGTACCGGGACGCGGGGATCACCTGCCGGTTCGTCTCCAACATCGACCCCACCGACATCGCCGAGGCGACGGCCGACCTGGACCCGGCGAGCACCCTGTTCGTGGTGGTGTCGAAGACGTTCTCCACCCAGGAGACCCTGGCCAACGCGCGGCAGGCCCGCGACTGGCTGCTCGCCGGCCTGGGCGGCGACACCTCGGCGGTGGCCCGGCACTTCGTCGCGGTCAGCACCAACGAGCAGCGGGTACGCGACTTCGGCATCGACCCGGCGAACATGTTCGGCTTCTGGGACTGGGTGGGCGGGCGCTACTCGCTGCCCTCGGCCGTCGGGCTGTCGGTGATGCTGGCGGTGGGGCCGGCGCGGTTCCGGGAGCTGCTGGCCGGCTACCACGCCGTCGACGAGCACTTCCGCACCACGCCGGTGGAGCGCAACGTGCCGGCGCTGCTCGGGCTGCTCAACGTGTGGTACACCAACTTCCTGGGCGCGCAGACCCACGCGGTGCTGCCGTACTCGCAGTACCTGCACCGGTTCCCCGCGTACCTGCAGCAGCTGACGATGGAGAGCAACGGCAAGTCGGTGACGCTGGACGGCACGCGCGTGTCGTACGACACCGGGGAGATCTTCTGGGGCGAGCCCGGCACCAACGGTCAGCACGCCTTCTACCAGCTCATCCACCAGGGGACCCGGCTGGTGCCGGCGGACTTCATCGGGTTCAGCCGGCCCCGGCACGACCTGGATGACATGCACGACCTGTTCATGTCGAACTTCTTCGCGCAGACCGCCGCGCTGGCGTTCGGGCGCACCCGGGAGCAGGTGGAGGCCGAGGGCACCCCGGCGGAGCTGGCGGAGCACAAGGTGATGCCGGGCAACCACCCGACCACCTCGATCGTCGCCGCCGAGCTGACCCCGGCGGTGCTCGGCCAGCTCATCGCGCTCTACGAGCACATCGTGTTCACCGAGGGCGCGATCTGGGACATCAACCCGTTCGACCAGTGGGGGGTGGAGCTGGGCAAGGTGATGGCCAACCAGCTCGCGCCGCTGCTCACCGGCGACGACGCCGACCTGTCCGGGCTGGACTCGTCGACCCGCGCCCTGATCGCCCGCTACCGGGCGCAGCGGCACGCCACCGACTGACCGGCCCGCGGTTTCCCGGAACCGGCCGACGCCCCCGCGGCGTCGGCCGGTTCTTTCTTTCGAGGCAGCACGGGTCGCCGGTGACTTTTGTCATCGCGGGCCGTGCGGGCCGCATCCACGGTCATGACTAACTGCACTGGGGGCGGACGGGTCCGGTCCACGAGACTCGTATCCGTCGCCGGGCAACGGAACCGGCCGAGATCGCGGAGGGGGTCACGGTGGACGAGCGCTACGACAACTACTGCGCCGCGGACCGGCTCTTCTACGACTCGCTGGGCAGCGCGGTCGCGCAGCCGGCGTTCGCCGCCGCCGAGCGGGACGTGCCGGCCGGCTGGCGTCGAGAGCCGCTCGACGACTGGCTGATCCACGCGCCGGAGGGCGGCTCGCTGCCCCAGCAGGGCTGGAAGATCCACGTGTCGGCGACCCTCGACAACGCCGAGCGGGTCCTCGACGCGGTGTGGGACTACTGCGTGCCGCGCGGGCTGTCGTTCAAGTTCCTGCGCGGGCCGCGCACCCTGCTGCTGCGCAACTCGAAGTACGCGTCGCGGTCGGCCAGCGGCAAGTTCGTCACCGTCTACCCGCACGACACCGCCGAGCTGGAGCTGGCCTGCAAGGAGCTCGACGCGCTGCTCGCCGGCGAGGCCGGGCCGTACATCCTCAGCGACCTGCGCTACGGCGCCGGGCCGGTGCACGTGCGCTACGGCGGATTCGCCCGCCGCTACTGTCTCTCCCCGGACGGGCAGGTCGTCCCCGCGATCGCCGACGCCTCCGGCACGCTGGTGCCCGACCGCCGCGACCCGGTGTTCCACCTGCCGGAGTGGGTGACCCTGCCGGACTTCCTGGCCCCGCACCTGGCCGCCCGCAACGCCACCAGCACCACCGAGGTGCCGTACAAGATCGAGAAGGTCATCCACTTCTCCAACGGCGGCGGCCTGTACGTGGGCCGGGACCTGCGCACCGACGCCCAGGTGGTGCTCAAGGAGGCCCGCCCGCACGCCGGCCTCGACGCCGACGGCGTCGACGCGGTGGCCCGGCTGGCCCGGGAGGCCGCCGCGCTGCGCCGGCTCGCCGACCTGCCCCAGGTGCCCGCCGTGCACGACGAGTTCGCCATCGGCGACCACCGGTTCCTGGCCCTGGAGTTCGTCGAGGGCCGGTCGCTGAACAAGGTGGTCGTCGAGAAGTACCCGCTGATCGACGCCGACGCGACCGACGCCGACCGGGCCGAGTACGCCCGCTGGGCGCGCGACGTCCTGGCGCAGGTCGAGGCGATCGTCGCCGCGATCCACGAGCGCGGCCTCGTCTACGGCGACCTGCACCTGTTCAACATCATGGTCCGCCCCGACGACCGGGTGGCCCTGGTCGACTTCGAGGTCGCCGCCCCGATCGAGGGGCATCGCCGCCCGGGCCTGCGCAACCAGGGGTTCGCCGCGCCGAACGACCGGACCGGCACGGCCGTCGACCGGTACGCGCTGGCCTGCCTGCGCCTGGCGCTGTTCCTCCCGCTGACCCAGCTCGTCCGGCTCGCCCCGGACAAGGCCGCCCACCTCGCCGACATCGTCGCCGAGAGCTTCCCGGTGCCCCGCGGGTGGCTGGCCGAGGCGGTCGCCGAGATCACCGGCGCCGGCCGACGCGAGGACGCCGGCGGCGACGGGGACACCGTGACCAGTCGCGCACAGGCGGGCGGCGACGACGCCTTCGACGCGACCGGCGACTGGCCCGGCACGCGCCGGCGGATCACCACCGCGATCCTCGCCAGCGCCACGCCGCACCGCGACGACCGGCTCTTCCCCGGCGACATCGAGCAGTTCCGCAGCGGCGGGCTCAACCTGGCCCACGGCGCGGCCGGGGTGCTGCACGCCCTCGCCGTCAGCGGCGCGGGCCGGTTCCCCGAGCACGAACAGTGGCTCGTGCGGCGGGCCACCGCCCCCGCGTCGGGCACCCGGATCGGCTTCTACGACGGCCTGCACGGGGTGGCGTACGCGCTGGAACACCTGGGCCGCCGCGCCGACGCCCTCGACGTCCTCGACGTCTGCCTGCGCCAGCCGTGGGCCGAGCTGGACCTGAGCCTGGCCAACGGCTTGTCCGGCATCGCCCTGAACCTCGCCGAGCTGGCCGGGCGCACCGGGGAGACCGCGCTGCGCGACGCCGCCGACGAGATCACCGCCGCCGTGCTCGACCGGCTCGCCGACGACCCCGGCCCGGACATCAGCGGCGGCCGGCACCCGTACGCGGGGCTGCTGCGCGGGCGCACCGGGGCGGCGCTGCTGCTGGTGCGGATGCACGAGCTGACCGGCGACCCGGCGCTGCTGGAGCACGCCGCCACCGCGCTGCGGCAGGACCTGCGCCGGTGCGTGGTCCGGCCGAACGGGGCGCTGGAGGTCAACGAGGGCTGGCGCACCATGCCGTACCTCGGGCAGGGCGGCGTCGGCATCGGCCTGGTCCTCGACCAGTACCTGCGCCACCGCGCCGACGAGCGCTTCGCCGAGGCCAGCGCCGGGGCACGCCGGGCCGCCCGGTCCCCGTTCTACGCGCAGTCCGGCCTCTTCGCCGGCCGGGCCGGAATCATCGCGTACCTGGCCACGCTCGGCGACGCAGACAGCCGCCGGGAGCTGGACACACAGCTACGCCGGCTCGGCTGGCACGCCCTGCCGTACGGCGGCGGGACCGCCTTCCCCGGCGAGCAGCTGCTGCGCCTCTCCATGGACCTGGGCACCGGCGCCGCCGGAGTGCTGCTCGCGCTGGCCTGCGCGCGGCACGACGAGCCGGCGACCCTGCCCTTCCTCGCGCCGCTGGCCGGCGCGCCCGAACTCCCCCGCGGCCGCGGGGGCGACCACGACCCGCCAACCGACGGGAGGAGGTGATTCGACATGGCACTCCTGGACCTCCAGGGCCTCGAGCTGGCCCCGGCCGACCGCACCAGCGGCGACTCCAGGGCGAGCCTGCTGCTCTGCGGCGACAGCGGTCTCTCCGTCACCACCTGCAACTGACCCCCATCCACCGCACCACCTTCGAAAGGACTGATCGACATGGCGCTCCTCGACCTGCAGGGCCTCGAGATGGCCCCGGCCGACCGCACCGGCGGCGGCTCCAGCGCGAGCCTGCTGCTCTGCGGCGACAGCGGTCTCTCCGTCACCACCTGCAACTGACCCAGACCGTTCCGCGGCGCCCCGGGTGGACAGACGTGTCCACCCGGGGCCGCCCGCCGTTTCGCGGGGAGGCGCCGATGCGCAGGGGCGACGGGCCGTTCCGCCAGGCCGCCCGCGACGCCGGGGCTTGGGCCTGGGCGCTGGGCGCGGTCACCCTGACCGGCGCCGTCGCCGAGCTGCTGCTGCCGGCGGCGCTCGGCCTCGCCGTCGACGCCGCCCTGACCGGCGGCAGCCGCTGGTGGCCGGTGGCCGTCTGCGCCCTGGTCGCCGTGCTCGTCACCACCGACACCCTCGGCGACCTGGCCGCCGGCTACGGCGCCGCCCGCGCCACCGCCCGGCTGCGCGGCCGGCTGCTGCGGCACCTGTTCGCCCTCGACGTGCGCGCCGCCCGCCGGTATCCGGTCGGCGACCTGGTGGGCCGGCTCGTCGGGCAGGCCGCCGACGCCGGCCAGGCCGGCAACACCGTCGTGCTGGGCGCGATCGCGCTGCTGCCTCCGCTGGGCAGCGTCGTCGCGCTCACCCTGATCGAGCCGGCGCTGGGGGTCACCCTGCTCGCCGGCCTCCTGCTGCTCGGTGGCCTGATGCGCGCGTTCGTCACCGACGCGTCGGCGGCCACCGCCGGCTACCAGAAGGCCCTGAACCGGATCGCCGGCCGGCTGCTGGAGTCCCTCGCGGGCGCGCGGACCATCGCCGCCGCCGGGAGCCGGCGGCGGGAGCAGGCCCGGGTGCTCGCGGCCCTGCCGGAGCTGGGCGGGCACGGCCGGCGCGGCTGGGAGCTGCTGGCCCGGGCCAGCGCCCGCACGGCCGCCGTGGCGCCGCTGCTGCAACTGGCCGTGATCGCCGTCGGCGGGTACGCCCTGACCGTCGGCTGGCTCACCCCCGGTCAGCTCGTCTCGGCGGTCCGCTACGCGGCGACCGGGGCGGGGCTGGGCGCGGTGCTGGCCACCCTGAACCGGCTCGTGCGCAGCCGCTCCGGGGCCGCCCGGGTCGGCGAGCTGCTGGCCCTGCCGGCACCGGCCGACGGCGACGCCCCGCTGCCGCCGGGCGCGGGGGCGCTGCGGCTGCACGGCGTGACCGTGCGCGGCGACGACGGCCGGCCCGTCCTCGACGGCGTCGACCTGAGCGTCCCGGCCGGCGCGACGGTGGCGGTGGTCGGCCCCTCCGGCGCCGGCAAGTCAACCCTCGCCGCCGTCGCCGGCCGGCTGCACGACCCCGACGCCGGTCAGGTGCGGCTCGACGGGGTGCCGCTGCCCCGGCTCGACCCGGCCGAGCTGCGCCGCGCCGTCGGGTACGCCTTCGACCGCCCCGCCCTGGTCGGCGCGACCGTGCACGACGCGGTCGGCCTGGCGCTGCCCCCGCAGCAGGCCGCGCCCCCCGCCGACGGCTCCCCCGCGACGGTCGCCGTGCGGCGGGCCGCCGAGGCGGCGGCCGTGGACGACGTCGTCGCCCGGCTGCCGCAGGGTTTCCGCACCCCGCTGGCCGACGCGCCGTTCTCCGGCGGCGAGGCGCAGCGCCTCGGGCTGGCCCGGGCGTTCGCCGGGGCGCGGCGGCTGCTGATCCTCGACGACGCCACGTCCAGCCTGGACACCGTCACCGAGCATCGGATCTCCCGGGCGGTGACGGGGCGGCCGGGCGGGCGTACCCGCATCGTGGTCACCCACCGGGCCGCCACGGCGGCGGCGGCCGACCTGGTGGCGTGGCTCGACGGCGGCCGGCTGCGCGCCGTCGCCCCGCACGCCCGGCTCTGGGCGGACCCGGCGTACCGGGCGGTCTTCCGCGCCGACGGGGAGGCCGGATGAGCGCGCGGGACACCTCCGACGCGGGCACCCCCGGGGTTCGGCGGGCGACGTGGGCGGCGCTGCGCGCCCGGCGCGCGGCCGTGGCGCGGCTGGCCGGCTGGTCGGCCGTGGAGGCGCTGCCGGCGCTGCTGTCGGGGGCCCTGGTGGCGCGGGCCGTCGACGGGGGCTTCCTGGCCGGTCGGCTCGGCGCGGGGCTCGGCTGGCTGGCGGCGCTGGGCGCGGCGGTGCTCGTGGGGGCGGTGGCGACCGGCCGGACGTACCGCAGCCTCGGCGCGGTGGTCGAACCGTTCCGCGACGACCTCGCCGCCCGGGTGGTTCGGGCCGCCCTGCACGACGCGACCCGGCCCGGCGGACGCCCCGACAGCGCCGCCGCGGCCCGGCTCACCCACCAGGTGGAGCTGGTCCGCGACACCTTCGCCGGCCTGCTCATGGTGACCCGGGGGTTCCTGTTCGCCGCCGGCGCGGCGTTGATCGGGCTGCTCGCCCTCGACCCGGTGGTCGCGGCGCTGGTGGCCGCGCCCCTCGTCGCCGGCGTGGTCGTGTTCCTCGCCGCGCTCCCGGCGATGGCGGGGCAGCAGCGCCGGTACGTGCGCGCCGGGGAGGAGCTGGGCCGGGCCGCCTCCGCCGCGCTGGCCGGGCACCGGGACGTGCGGGCCTGTGGCGCGGCCGGGCGGGTCGTCGCCGACGTGGGCACGCGGGTGGCCGACCAGGCCGCCGCCGAGCGCACGCTGGCCCGGATGGCCGCCGTGCGCAGCCTCAGCCTCGGCCTCGGCGGCTGGCTGCCGCTGGCGGTGCTGCTGCTCGCCGCGCCCTGGCTCGTCGACCGGGGCCTCACCGCCGGCGCGGTGCTCGGGGCCCTGGTGTACGTCTCCACCGGCCTCCAGCCCGCCCTGCACGCGCTGGTGCAGGGCGTCGGGGGTGGCGGCCTGCGCTACGTGGTCACCCTCGACCGCATCCTGCGGACCTGCCCCGACGAGGCGGGCGAGCCGCCCGTGCGGCGGCCCGACGCCGCGCCCGTCCCGCCCGGCGACGGGACGCCCGCCGTCTGCGCCCGGGGGCTGACCTTCCGGTACGGCGTCGCGGCGCGGCCGGTGCTCGACGACGCAGGCGTGACGCTGGCCGCCGGGGAGCACCTCGCCGTGGTGGGGCCCAGCGGGGCGGGCAAGTCCACCCTGGCCGCGCTGCTGTCCGGGCTGCTCGCGCCGCAGGCCGGCACCGTGCGCCTCGGCGGGGTCCCGGTCGCCGATGCCCCGCCGGAGGCACAGGCCCGGCTGCGGGTGCTGGTGCCCCAGGAGGCGTACGTCTTCACGGGATCGCTCGCCGACAACCTGCGCTACCTGCGGCCCGACGCCGACGACGCCACGGTCACCGCCGCCCTCGACGCCCTCGGCGCGGGCCCGCTCGCCGCCCGGCTCGGCGGGCTGGCCGGGGAGGTGACGCCGGCGGCGCTCTCGGCCGGCGAACGGCAGCTGATCGCCGCGGTGCGGGCGTACCTCTCCCCCGCCCCGCTGGTGCTCCTCGACGAGGCGACGTGCCACCTGGACCCGCCGACCGAGGCGCGGGTCGAGGAGGCGTTCGCCCGGCGACCCGGCACGCTGGTGGTGATCGCCCACCGGATCAGCTCGGCCGTCCGGGCCCGCCGGGTGCTGGTGCTCGACGGGGCGCAGCCGGTGCTCGGCACCCACGAGGAGCTGCTGGCCCGGTCGGCGACGTACCGGGAGCTCGTCGGCCACTGGGACGACCGGCCGACCGCCGCCGCCCGGAGCTGACCGCCCCGGGCCGCCGGCGGCCGGCCGGCGGCGCGCCTCAGATCCAGCCGGACTCGCGGGCGAACCGGACCGCCTCGATCCGGGTGCGGGCCCCGGTCTTGCGGGCGATCCGCCCGAGGTGGTTGCGGACGGTGCCGCAGGACAGCCGCAGCGATCCCGCCACCTCGGCGACCGGTGCGCCGGCGGCGGTCAGCCGCAGCACCTCGGTCTCCCGGGCGGTCAGCGGGCAGTCGGCGGCGAGCGCCGCCATGACGAGCTCGGCGTCGACCACCGACTCCCGGCGGGCGAGGCGACGGACCCCGTCGACCACCCGCTGCGGCGCCACGTCGCTGGCGAGGATGCCGACGGTGCGCCCCGGGGCGAACACCCCGTGCAGGCCCCGGGCGCGGCGCGGGTCGGCGAGCACCAGCAGCGGACACGGCTGCGCCGTCGCCGGGTCCACCATCGCCCGGCCCTCGTTGATCAGATCGAAATCCACCACGGCGACGTCCGGCCGGCCGGCACGCACGGCCTGGTCGACCGCGTCGCCGCGGCCCACCTCCCCCACCACGTGGATGTCCTCCTCGGCTGCGAGGACGAGCGACAACGCGCCCCGGACCAGGGCACCGTCCAGGGCGAGCAGGGTACGGATCACGTTGGACCTCTCCCAGGCGTCTCGGCGCATCACAGATCGTGAACATTCAAACACGAATCACAATGCATCGCTCGACGAGCGAACGGGGTACCGGATCGCTCCGTCGGTACCCCGTTCGGCACGTCTACAACCATCCCTCCCGTTGCGCCAGGCGGACCGCCTCCATCCGGTTGCGGGCACCCGTCTTGTGCAGGATCGCCGACAGGTGGTTGCGCACCGTCCCGTGGGCCAGGAAGAGCCGGCGGGCGATCTCCTTCAGCGGTACGCCCTCGGCCGCCTCCCGCAGCACCTCCCGCTCCCGCCGGGTGAGCGGGTTGACCGGTGGGCTGAGCACCGCGACGGCGGCGGACGGGTCGATCACCCGCTCCCCGGCGGCGGTCGTGCGGACGGCGCGGACCAGTTCCGGCAGCGCGACGTCCTTGCTGACCAGGCCGCGCGCCCCGGCCGCCAGGGCCGCCTCCACCAGCGGCGGGCTCCACCGGAGGCTCATCGCCAGCACGGCCGTCCCCGGCGCCTCGGCGACCACCTTGGCCACCACCTCCGCCGACTCGGGCAGCTCCGGCTTCAGGTCCAGCACCAGCACGTCGGGACGTTCCCGGCGCAGCACCGCCCACAGGTCGCCGACGTCGGCGGCGTCGGCGATCACCTCGATGTCCTCCTCACTCGACAGCGCGGCGCACAGCGCGCTGCGCAGCAGTCCCATGTCCTCGGCCACGACGACGTGGATCACCACGGATCTCCGATCTCGGATACGCGGCACGCCGGCCCGGCCACGCCGGCTCGGGGCGGGCGGGGCGGGGTCGGTGTGCGCGGAACGGGCAGCGTCGGCCCGCGGCGGTCCCTGGTGGACGCCCACAGGCCCCGTACGGCCACGTCGGCGGTGCGGCACGGCACAGCGCCGGCGACCGCGGGACGGGCCCTGCCGAGACCTCAGCCGGGACGGGCGGCGACTCCCGGAGCCCGGCCGTGGGCCGAGGCGGGCGGGAGGGCGGTGCGGTGCCGGCCGACCGCGCTCACGGGCGAGCGCGGGGCCTCGGCCGCTGCGGGCGTGGGCCCGGACCCGGTGCGCGGGTCGTCGGCGCGGTCGTCCGTGGGCGACACGGGTCGGCTCGGGCCACCCGCCGACGTCGGCCCCGCCGCCGCCCGGACGGACCCGGACGACGAATCCGACGACGCACCGACCGGGGCGGCTGGCCACGCGGCCAGGAACGTCCCGGTCGGGGCCTCGGCCGCGACGGCGGACCGCACGGGCGGGAACGCGGACGGCGCTTCACCACCGGGTACCACCGCCGGGGCGTCCACCGGGTCGACCGGCCCGCCCCCGGGTGTCGGCCCCGCGCGCGGCGGCGCCGACCCCGTCGGGTCGGCGGGATCGGACGGGACCAGGGGAAGCACCGGCAGCACCGGCGAGAGCAGGTTGCCCACCAGGCCCAGGATCGGGGCCACGAGATGCTGGTTGACCCCGGAGAGGGTCGAGGCGAGCAGGGCGCCGAGGGAACTCGTCAGGTCGCCGACGACCTCCGGCAGGCAGTGCGCGAGCCGCCCGTCACCGCCCCGCCCCGGCTCTCCGGACGGCAGCGCGGGAAGCGAGCCGGCGGGCGGGACGGCGGGGTGCTGCGGTGCGGCGTCCGGCGCGGCCGGTCCGCCCGGCGTGACCGCCACCCCGCCGGGCGACGTGCCCGGACCCCCCGGTCCACCGGAGACGGGGTCGACAGCGGGTCGGTCCGACGCCGGCGCGGGCTCGGCCGACACGGGTGGCGCGGGCTCGGACGGTGTAGCCGGCGCAGGCTCGGACGGTTCGGACGGCTTGCTCGGCCCGGACGGCCTGTCCGGCTCGGGATCGGCCGGGGCGGGCTTCGCCGGGGCGGGGTCGGACGGGGCGGGGGTGGAGGCGTCCGGAGGCGACGGGGCCGGTCGGAGCACCCCGCGCAGCGGGCCGGTCGGGACGGGCCGCTCCCGGTCGGGCCGCGCGGGATCCCGCAGGGACGAGCCGGGACGCGGCCGGTCGGGCGACGCGAGGCGCGGTCGGCCGGCGTCGCCGGGCGCGAGGGCGGCGGCGAGCGGGTCGGCGTGACGGAGTGGCCCCGAGTCCTCACGTGCCGCCGCCGGGCCGGAGAACAGGACCGCCGTGACGACGCCCGCACCTACCGCCGCCAGCAGCAGCCCGGCCCGCCGCCACAGTTGGGCCGGCCCGGGGGCCGACGGGGCCCCGGCACGCCGCGACGCCACGGCAACCACGGCCGGGGCGGAGCGGACAGCGGGACAACGCACGCGGGCCGACCTCTCTGCTCGGAAGGCGTCGACACATGGTAGCCACGCCGTAACCCCGCTGCATCTTCGTCGCGCGTCCGGTTTCCGACTGATCGGGCGGGGCGGTCAGTGGGGCGGAAGGTGGTCGCGGAGTGCGGCGAACTGGGCGACGGTGAGGTACGACGGGTTGGCCGCCTGCGGCTGGCGGAGCACCTCCAGCCCGCCCAGCCGCGCGTCGGCGCGCAGCCGGTGCCGGGGCACCCGGTCTGCTTCGTCGAGGACGGTCAGGTCCAGCGGCACGGACCATCCCCCGTCGCGGTCCACGACCGGCGGGGCGGCGACGCGGCCCACGCCCCAGACCCCGTACGGCAGTCGGCCCCGGCTGCCACTGGCCCACAGCACCACCGGCTGGCCGGGTCGCATCAGGCGGGCCCGGTAGCCGGGGCGTACGCACCAGCTCTCGACGCGGGGGTCGCGCCGGAACCGGGCCGCGAGGTCGACCCGGTCGGCATTGCCCTTGACCAGCCACGCGCCCAGGTCGTCGAGGCTCACCCGTCGCTCGTTCACCCCGGCATTGTGCCCGCGCCGCCGGACCTCCGGCGCGGATGTCGGCGAGGTGGCGGTATCCCCGCGCCCCGATGCCGCCATGTCGGCGACCCGGCGCGCGCCCCCGCATGCGTGCCCCCGCACACGCGACCCCACCGCCGGCCCGGGGCCCCCGCGCGGCGCCCCGCCGAACGGGACGGGGGCGTCAGCCGTCGAGCCAGCGGTGGATGCAGTGCAGCAGGTCCTCGGCGTCCACCGGCTTGGTGACGTAGTCGCTGGCACCGGAGGTGAGGCTCTTCTCCCGGTCGCCGCGCATCGCCTTGGCGGTGACCGCGATGATCGGCAGGTCCGCGTAGCGCGGCATGGCGCGGATCGCGGCGGTGGCGGCGTACCCGTCCATCTCCGGCATCATCACGTCCATCAGCACGAGGTCGATGTCGTCGTGGCGCATCAGCGTCTCGATGCCCTTGCGGCCGTTCTCAGCGTAGACCACGTCGAGGCCGTGCAGTTCCAGGATGTTGGTCAGGGCGAAGACGTTGCGGGCGTCGTCGTCGACCACCAGCACCTTGCGGCCGGCGAGGCCGACGCCGAAGCCCTCCCCGGGTGCGGCGGCCGGAGGCAGGGGCCGGGCGAGGGGCACCACGTGGCCGGCGGCGTCCGCCGACAGGTGCAGGACGATCCGCTCCCGCAGGTCGTCCAGGCTGCCGAGGATCTCCAGGGGACGGTCGCCGGCCACCGCCCGCAGCAGCGCCTCCTGGCCGGCCGCCAGCGGGCGCGCGTGGTACGCCAGCACGGGCACGCCCCGGTGCGCGGGGGCGTCGTGCAGCGCCCGCAGGAGCACCGCCCCGCTGTCGTCCGGCAGGTCGAGGTGGACGACCAGGCACTGGTGCCGGTGCTGCGCCACGGCCTCCAGCGCGGCCGGGGCGTCCAGCGCGGTGGCGACCTCGACCGGCGGACCGGCCAGCCCGGCCGTCACGCCGTGGACCAGCATGGTCAGCAGCCCCTTGTCGTGGTGTTCGAGGACCAGGACCCGCCGCGGCCCGACCGGCGGCTCCCCGGCCGGCGCGGTGACCGGGTGCGGCCCCGCCGCCAGGTCGAGCCCCGCGCGGCCGGCGAGGGCGGCGAGGGCCGCGGCGGAGGACGCGGCGGCTGGCGGGACGGGGGACGTGGGCGGGGTCCCGGGGGCGACCGGGCCCGTGAGCGTGGCCGGCAGGTAGAGGGTGAAGCTGCTGCCCCGGCCGAGGACACTGCGGGCGGTGATCCGGCCGCCGAGCAGGTGGGCGATCTCCCGGCTGATGGACAGGCCCAGCCCCGTGCCGCCGTAGCGGCGGCTGGTGGTGCCGTCGGCCTGCTGGAAGGCGTCGAAGATGGCGGTGAGGTGCTGCTCGGCGATGCCGATGCCGGTGTCGACGACCCGGAACGCGACCACGGTCTCCCCCGGGGTGAACCCCTCGGGCAGTTCGTCGGGGCGGGCCCGCTCGATGCGCAGCTGCACCCGGCCCTGCTCGGTGAACTTGACCGCGTTGGAGACGAGGTTGCGCAGCACCTGCCGCAGCCGCTGCTCGTCGGTGTGCAGCCACTGCGGCACGTCCGGGCCGGTGCTGATGTCCAGCTCCAGGCCACGCGGCGTGGTCAGCGGCCGGAACGTCGCGTCGACGTAGTCGCGCAGCTCGCTCAGCGCGAACGTCTCCGGGTTGACGTCCATCTTCCCGGCCTCGACCTTGGACAGGTCGAGGATGTCGTTGATCAGCTGGAGCAGGTCGGTGCCGGCGGAGTGGATGACGGTGGCGTACTCGACCTGTTTGGCGGTGAGGTTGCGGTTGGGGTTCTGCGCCAGCAGCTGCGCCAGGATGAGCAGCGAGTTCAGCGGCGTACGCAGCTCGTGGCTCATGTTGGCGAGGAACTCCGACTTGTACTTCGAGGCCAGCGCGAGCTGCTGGGCGCGGGCCTCCAGCTCCTGGCGGGCCTGCTCGATCTCCGAGTTCTTGGTCTCGATGTCGTGGTTCTGCCGGGCCAGCAGCGCCGCCTTGTCCTCCAGTTCGGCGTTGGAGCGCTGGAGTTCCTCGGAGCGGGCCTGCAACTCCTCGGAGCGGGCCCGCAGCTCGGCGGCGAGCCGCTGGGACTCGGTGAGCAGCACGTCGGTGCGGGCGTTGGCGACGATGGTGTTGACGTTGACGCCGATGGTCTCCATCAACTGGTCGAGGAAGTTGCGGTGCGTCTCGGTGAACCGGCTCATGCTGGCCAGCTCGATCACCCCGAGCACCTGGTCCTCGAAGGGGATCGGCAGCACCACCAGGTGCCGGGGCGTCGCCGCGCCGAGGCTGGAGGAGACGGTGACGTAGTCGGCCGGCACGGCGTCGACCACGATGGCCCGCCGGCTCGCGGCGGCCTGCCCGACGAGGGAGTCGCCGAGGGTGAAGCGACGGCCGGAGGCGCGGTGACCGTACCCGCCGACCACCCGCAGGGTGGGCTCCCCGGCACCGTCCTCGACCAGCAGGAACGTGCCGAGCTGGGCGGAGACCAGCGGCGCCAGTTCGTCCATCACCAGCCCCGCGACGATCTCCAGGTCCCGGTGGCCCTGCATGAGGCCGGAGATCCGGGCCAGGTTGGTCTTGAGCCAGTCCTGCTCCTGGTTCATCCGGGTGGTCTCGCGCAGCGACTCCACCATGGAGTTGATGTTGTCCTTCAGCTCGGCCACCTCGCCGGAGGCGTCGACGGTGATCGAGCGGGTCAGGTCGCCGGTGGCCACCGCGCTGGTCACCTCGGCGATGGCGCGGACCTGCCGGGTGAGGTTGCCGGCCAGCTCGTTGACGTTCTCGGTGAGCCGCTTCCAGGTGCCGGAGACGCCCTCGACCTCGGCCTGCCCGCCGAGCCGCCCCTCGCTGCCCACCTCGCGGGCCACCCGGGTCACCTCGGCCGCGAACGACGAGAGCTGGTCGACCATCGTGTTGATGGTCGTCTTCAGCTCCAGGATCTCGCCCCGGGCGTCCACGTCGATCTTGCGGGTCAGGTCGCCCTGGGCCACGGCCGTCGTCACCTGGGCGATGTTGCGGACCTGGCCGGTGAGGTTGTTGGCCATCGAGTTGACGTTGTCGGTGAGGTCCTTCCAGGTGCCGGCCACGTTGGGCACCCGGGCCTGCCCGCCGAGCCGCCCCTCCGTGCCCACCTCCCGGGCCACCCGGGTCACCTCGTCGGCGAACGCGCCGAGGGTGTCCACCATCGTGTTGATGGTCTGGGCGAGCACGGCCACCTCGCCCTTCGCCTCCACCGTGATCTTGCGGCTGAGGTCGCCCTGCGCGACGGCCGTGGCCACCAGCGCGATCGAGCGCACCTGGTTGGTGAGGTTGTTGGCCATCTCGTTGACGTTGTCGGTGAGGTCCTTCCAGGTGCCGCCGACGTTGGACACCCGGGCCTGCCCGCCGAGCCGCCCCTCCGTGCCCACCTCCCGGGCCACCCGGGTCACCTCGTCGGCGAACGCCGAGAGCTGGTCGACCATCGTGTTGATGGTCTCCTTCAGGGCCAGGATCTCGCCCCGGGCGTCGACCCGGATCTTCTGCGTCAGGTCGCCCTTGGCCACCGCCGTGGTGACCTCGGCGATGCTGCGCACCTGGGCGGTGAGGTTGTCGGCCATGACGTTCACCGACTCGGTGAGGTCCTTCCAGGTGCCGGAGACGCCCTTGACGTCGGCCTGCCCGCCGAGGCGGCCCTCGGTGCCGACCTCCCGGGCGACCCGGGTCACCTCGTCGGCGAACGACGACAACTGGTCCACCATGGTGTTGATCGTGCTCTTGAGCTCCAGGATCTCGCCGTGCGCGGTGACGGTGATCTTCTGCGACAGGTCGCCGCGCGCGACCGCCGTGGCCACCTGCGCGATGCTGCGGACCTGGTCGGTGAGGTTGCCGGCCATCGAGTTGACGGAGTCCGTCAGGTCCCGCCAGGTGCCGGCGACGCCACTGACCTGCGCCTGGCCGCCGAGACGGCCGTCGGTGCCGACCTCCCGGGCGACCCGGGTCACCTCGTCGGCGAACGACGACAACTGGTCCACCATCGTGTTGATCGTGCTCTTCAGCTCCAGGATCTCGCCCCGGGCGTCCACGGTGATCTTCTGCGACAGGTCGCCCCGCGCCACCGCCGTGGTCACCTGCGCGATGTTGCGGACCTGGCTGGTCAGGTTGCCGGCCATGAAGTTCACCGAGTCGGTGAGGTCCCGCCAGGTGCCGGCCACTCCGGGCACCTCGGCCTGCCCGCCGAGGCGGCCCTCGCTGCCGACCTCCCGGGCCACCCGGGTCACCTCGTCGGCGAACGACGACAACTGGTCCACCATCGTGTTGATCGTGACCTTCAGCTCCAGGATCTCGCCGCGCACGTCCACGGTGATCTTCTGCGACAGGTCGCCCCGCGCCACCGCCGTCGCCACCTCGGCGATGTCGCGGACCTGGTCGGTGAGGTTGCCGGCCATCGCGTTGACGGAGTCCGTGAGGTCCTTCCAGGTGCCCGACACGCCGGGCACCTCGGCCTGCCCGCCGAGCTGACCCTCGGTGCCCACCTCGCGGGCCACCCGGGTCACCTCGGAGGTGAACAGCGACAGCTGGTCGACCATGCCGTTGAAGACGGTGGCTATCTCGCCGAGCAGGCCGTCGCCGTCCTCCGGCAGCCGGGTGCCGAAGTCGCCGTCGCGGACCGCGGTCAGGCCGGCCAGCAGCTGCCGCAGCCCGGGATCGGTCACCGGGCCGGGGGGCGTGTGGGGCGTCGCGCCACCGTGCCGTGCCGCCGACCGCTCGACCATCGCAACCCCCCGCACCGCGACCCGCCCGACGGCCCGCCCGCCCGGCAGCGACACCAAACCCGCGCAAGTATGCCCGGAAGGTCACCCAAGCCGCATCGGGGGCGGCCGGCGGGTCGTCAGCGGCGGTCGGCCGCCGGGGCCGGCAGGCGGGCGCTGACCCAGGCGGTGGTGCCGCGTCCGTCGGCCCGGATCTCCAGGCCGTCGGTGAGCTGCTGGGCCAGCCACAGGCCACGGTGGCCGACCTCGTGGGGCGCGGGCAGCGCGACGCGTACGTCGCCGAGGCCGGGGCCGTCGTCGCTGATCTCGCAGGTCAGCAGGTCGCCGTCGCGCCGCAGCCGCAGCCGGCCGCTGCCCCCGCCGTGCCGGACGACGTTGGTCACCAGCTCGTGCACCGCCAGCACGAAGTCCTCCAGGGCGACGTCGGCCAGCCCGGCCGCGCCGGCCGCGGCAGTGACGGCGTGGCGCAGCGCCGTCACCCCGTCGGCCCGGATGGCCTCCGCCAACAGCGTCACCCCGGCATCCTCCCGGGACGCGCCGGCCCCCGCGCCGCCGCCGTCACCCCCACCGCTGCTCATGGCCGGACCGTACACGTCCCGCAGGTGACGTGGGCGGGCCCGGGCGGTTTGCCGCCGGTCAGGCCGCCGGGAGCCCGGCCAGCAGCCGGAGCTGCGCGGCGCGCGAGCGGGCGATGCGGTCGGCGAGATCGCGTACCTCGGGCCCGACGGCCACCGGCAGGTGGGCCCGGGCCAGCGTGACGGCGGCCCGCTGGTGGGCGGTGAGCACCTCGACGAGTACGGCGTCGAACCGGCCCGCGGGCGCGGCGCGCAGCCGCGCCAGGTCGGGATCGGCGGTCGCCGCGGCGCCCTGGGTGCCTTGGACGTCGTGGTGGGCGTCGTGGTGCGGATGCTGGCCCGCCGGTGCGGTGGCGCCGCCGTCGGGGGCCGCGGCGAGCCAGCGCCGCATGGTGGCCAGCTCGTCGGCCTCGGTCACGTCGACGGCGGCGACGAGGGTGCGCAGCTCGACGTCGGTGATCCGGCCGGTGGCCGCCGCGGCGACGACCCGGGTCCGGTCGTGGTGGGCCACCATCGCCCGGAGGAACGGCACGTCCGCCGGGGCGGGCGCGCAGCGCGCGCAGTCCCCGCCGGGCGTCGGCGCCGAGGCAGCCGGCGGGGCGGGGGCTGTCGGGCCGGGGTCCGCCGCGCAGCCGGTGGCGACCAGGAGCGCGGCGAGCGCCAGCGCCGCACGGCGGGCGCGGCCCGGGAGCCCGGGCCGCACCCGCCGGCGGGTCAGAGCCGGGTCCACAGGGCGGGCACGTTCGGCGGCTCCCAGCCGGGCAGGGCGGTGTGGGCCTGCACGCACCGGTACGTCGCGCCGCCGTAGGTGACCTGGTCGCCCACCCGGTACGCCTGACCGGCCGTCCAGGTGCCGCCCGGAGCGGGGGTGGTCGGGGCCGGGGTGGTCGGCGCGGGGGTGGCCGTCCTCGTCGGCGACGGCGTCGGGGTGGGGGTGGGCGTCGGGGTGCCGCCGGTGCCGACCTGGAGGTCCACGCAGGAGTAGAAGGCGTTGGCGGTGTCGGCGATGTTCCAGATGGCGAGCACCTTCTGCCGGCCCGACCAGCCGCCCAGGTTGACGGTGTGCGAGACGGTGGCGTCGGGCTGCCGCCCGCCCCCGTCGACGACGGCGACCCGGGTGCCGCCGATCCAGTATTCCCAGTTGCTGGTGGCGTGCCGGGCGGTGTTGGTCCAGGTGAACGTGACGGAGCTGCCGACCTGGGTGGCCGGCCAGCCCCGGGCGTCGTCGTCGAGGACGGCGAACTGGCCGATACCGGCGCTGCAACTGCGCAGCCCCTTCGGGCCCTCGACGCTCTGCGGCTCGTACCTGATCTGGCCGCAGTCGGGGACGCGGCCCTGGGCGCAGAGCGCCTGCCGGCTCGGCGGTCCGGACACGTAGCCGTGCGCCTGGGCGGGCACCGCGACGGCCAGGGAGGCGACGACGGCCCCCGCCGACGCCAGCGGGAGGACGACTCTTCGACGCATGTGACGCTCCTTCGTTTCGGGGCAGGCGTCGGCGCAGCACGCCGAGCTGGGCCGACACGCCCGCCGGAGGCATACGATGAACATAAATTAAACTTTCTTAACAGTAAACCCCGCCCCCACC